>NZ_JBHYVB010000048.1:0-59960 GCF_042750115.1 Streptomyces sp. NPDC059455 | reverse complement strand
CGGCCCCGACACCACCCTCACCGCCCTCGCCCGCACCACCCTCCCCCCAACCACCCACCTCATCCCCACCACCCGCCGCAACCACAACGAGGTCCGCAGCACGATCGACGCGTTGGGCAGGGTGTTCAGCGTGGGCCACTCGGTGGACTGGCGGGCCCTCACCCCGGCCGGGAGGCGTACCTCCCTGCCGACGTATCCCTTCCAGCGGCGGGACTTCTGGCTGCGCGACACCGCGGGCGGGGGCGCCGACGTGGCGGGGGCCGGCCTGGACTCGGCCGACCACCCCCTGCTGGGCGCGGTGACCACCATGGCCGACACCGGCGAACTCGTGCTCTCCGGCCGACTCTCCGCCAGCACCCACCCCTGGCTCGCCGACCACACGGTAGGCGACACCGTCATCGTCCCCGGCGCCCTAATGGTCGACCTGGCCCTGCACGCCGCAGAGCACACCGACCACACCACCCTGGACGAGCTGGTCATCCACACCCCCCTCGCGCTGACCCGTCCCACCCCGGTCCAGATCACCGTGGGCGCCGAGACCGACACCGGCCACCGCCCCATCTCCCTCCACAGCCGCGACACCACCGGCACCTGGACCCGCCACGCCACCGGCACCCTCAGCAACCAGACCCAACCCACAACAGACCTCGGCACCTGGCCACCCACCGACGCCCACCAAATCGACCTCACCAACGCCTACCAGCGACTCGCCGACACCGGACTCCACTACGGCGCCGCCTTCCAAGGACTCCACACCCTCTACCAACGCGACAACACCCTCTTCGCCGAGATCGAACTCCCAGAAGCCGCCGGGCCCGCCAAAGGCCACCTCCTGCACCCGGCACTACTCGACGCGGCCCTGCACCCCGCCGCGGTGACCGCCGTGTGGGACGAGGAATCCGGCATCCAACTGCCGTTCTCCTGGGCCGGTGTGACCGTCCACGCCACCGGCGCCACCCACCTGCGGGTTCAACTGGACACCGACGACACCGGCGCCACCCGCCTGCTGGCCACCGACACCACCGGCCAACCCGTCATCACCATCGACTCCCTCACCACCCGACCACTCGACCCCGACCAACTCCGCCACGCCCAACCCGAAACAGACCACCTCTACGCACTCGACTGGTCCCCCTGCATCCCCACCACCCCCACCACCCCAGTGGACTTCGAGCGGTACACAGCCCCCACGACCGGCGACGACGTCCTGGCCGAAACCCACCGCATCACCGCCGAGACCCTGGCCCGCGTCCAACAACACCTGGCCCAGGACACCACCACCCCCCTCGTCGTCGAAGCCACCTACGACGACCTCGCGGGCGCAGCAGTCTGGGGACTCATCCGCACCGCCCAAACCGAACACCCCGACCGCATCATCCTCATCGACACCGACAACCACCCCACCTCCCAAGAGCTCCTCCCCGCCCTGATCGCCTCCGGCGAACCCCAAGCCCGCATCCGCGACGGCGCCATCACCCTCCCCCGACTCGCACGCTTGTCGGCGGACACCAGGGCGTCCACCGACAAGCGGCCCGAGCTCTCCACGGGCCCTGTGCTCGTCACCGGCGGCACCGGAGGTCTGGGCTCCCTCATCGCCCGCCACCTGGTCGCCGAACACGGCGTCCGCGACCTCGTCCTCACCAGCCGCCAAGGCCCCAACGCCCCCGGCGCCACCGAACTCACCGCCGAACTCCAACAACACGGCGCCCGCGTCCGCACCGTCTCCTGCGACCTCACCGACCGCACCGCCCTCGCCCGCCTCATCGACGAGATCGGACCGCTGACCGGCGTCATCCACACCGCCGGAGCCCTCGCCGACACCACCATCGACCACCTGGACGCCGACGCACTCACCACCACCCTCGCCCCCAAGGCCAACCCCGCCTGGTGGCTCCACGAACTCACCCAAGACCACCCCCTCACCCTCTTCGCCCTCTTCTCCTCCATCGCCGGCACCCTCGGCTCACCCGGACAAGCCAACTACTCCGCCGCCAACGCCTTCCTCGACGCCCTCGCCACCCACCGCCGTGGTCTGGGCCTGCCCGGTACCTCACTCGCCTGGGGATCCTGGGAACGCAGCACCGGCATGACCCGCCACCTCACCCAAGCCGACCACGACCGGATGTCCCGCAACGGGCTCCGGCCACTGTCGGACGCCGAGGGGCTGGCGCTCTTCGACGCGGCGGTCGGGTCCGGTGCCGCCGTGCTGGCGCCGGTGAGGCTGGACGTCGGAACACTGGGCCGGCTGGAGCCGGTGCCGGAGGCGCTGCGGGACCTGATCCGACGGCCCCGGCCGGCCGCCCGGCACGCCGCGAGGACGGCGCCGCCCGCGGTCGACCCCGGGTCGGCGCTGGAGCTGGTCTGCGAGCAGGTCGCCGAGGTGCTGGGGTACGGCGACGCCGACGCGGTCGACCCCGAACGGGACTTCCGGGAGTTCGGCTTTGACTCACTGACCGCGGTCGAGCTGCGGAACCGGCTGGCGTCGGCCACCGGGCTGCGGCTGTCCGCGACCGCGGTGTTCGATCATCCGACGGCCACCGCGCTCGCCGACCACGTGTGGGCGCGGCTGGCGGCTGGGCGTTCACCGGAGTCGGAGTCGTCGGCCTACACGGTTGCCACGCTGTACGAGCGGCTGTACCGGGATGGTCGGATCGAGGCGGCGACGCAGATGCTGGTCGGTGCGTCCTGGTCGGTGCCGACCTTCTCGGACCGGGACAGCGCGGAGCACGCCATGCCGCCGGTGACGCTGGCGACCGGTCCGCGGCGGCCGAGGGTGGTCTGCGTGCCGGCGGTGACTCCGGCGGCCACCCCGCATGAGTACGACGCGCTGGGCCGCCGGCTGGACGGGGTCCTGGACAGCGCGGTGCTGCCCTACCCCGGCTTCGGGACCGGTCAGGCCGTGCCGGAGGGCCGCGGGACGCTGGTCGGGATGCACGCGCGGTCCGTGCTCAGCCACGTCGGCGACGAACCGTACGTGCTGGTGGGCCGGTCCCTGGGCGGTACCGTCGCGCACGCCGTCACCGGCGAGCTGGAGCGACTGGGCCGCGGGCCGCGGGGGCTGGTACTGATCGACACCTACCCGCTGGACGGTGATTCGCGCGCCCAGGAGTGGCTGCTCGGGCTGCCCGCGCGGGCCGCGGTGGAGGAGGGCGCGCCGGACGACGCCGCGCTGCTGGCGATGGGTGCCTATCTGCGGATGTTCGCCGACTGGACACCGTACGCGGTCACCACGCCGACGCTGTTCCTGCGGGCCGGCCGCCCCACACCGGAGATGGCCGGAAAGGACGGCTGGCAGGCGACGTGGCCGCTGCCGCACGACCTGATCGAGGTGACGGGCGACCACTTCACGGTGCTGACCGACGAGGTGGCGGACACCGCGGAGGCACTGCTGGGCTGGCTGGCGAAGCTGGACTGAGCCGGGTGCGGCGAACCCATCGGCCGGTGGCGGCCCGGCCCTCCGCCGCACGCCGATCTTCCCCCCGCTGACCTGGCCCGACGGGTGGTCGGCCGATCGGCTGACGGACGGGTGGTGACCGGTCCGTGGAATGGTCGATGGAATTCCGTCACTGGGGCACGGGGCGGCGCCCCGCCTAGCATCGGCGGCGCCGTAAGGACTCGGTCAGCACGGGGGACATGCTCGATTGCAGGAGGAACCTTTGACCAGGTTGGTGGAGAGGGACGAGCAACTGTCCCGCCTTACCGCGCTGCTGTGTCAGGCCACGTCGGGGACCGGGAGCATCGCCCTCATCGAGGGGGCGGCGGCGACCGGTAAGACGGAGTTGCTGCATTCGTTCACCCGGTCCGTCGACGGAGCGTGTTCGCGTCGCGCCGACGGGCGCGAACCCGACTTGGACACGTCAACCGACGGCACATCGGCGGACGGAGCGTCGACGCACGGACGCCATGCGGACGGCGGGCCCGGGGCCGGCGGGGCACTGCTCCGACTGCACGCGATCTGCTCGCCGGCCGAGCGGGCGCTCCCACTGGGCGTGGTCAGCCAGCTGTTCCTGGCGCCCGCGCTGCCGACGGCGTTCCGGGATCGGGCCGCGGAACTGATCGACAGGCTCGCGTCCACCCCCGACACCGGGGCGACCGAGCGACTGACCGCCCAGGTGCTGCAAGGGCTGTGCGTGGAACTGCTCGCCCTGGTGAACCGTTCGCCGGCGCTGATCACGGTGGACGACGTGCAGCACGCCGACCCGGAGTCGGTGCTGTGGCTGCTGTGGCTGGCCCGGCGGATCGGGCCGGCCCCGGTGCTGGTGGTGCTGGCCAGCGACATCGGCCCGCACCCGGGGTTCTCGGCGGCCAGGACCGAGCTGTTGCGGTACCCGCACAGCGACCTGATCCCGGTCGGTCGGCTGTCGCAGCGAGGTGCCGCCGAGCTGATCGGACAGCGCTGCGGGCCGTCGGCCACCCACCGGCTGGCGCCGGCGTTCTTCAGCGCGAGCGGCGGCAATCCGCTGCTGTTGCACGCCCTGCTTGACGACTGGCGGACCGGCCGGAACATGGCCGGCCGCTCCTACCGGCAGGCGCTGCTGACCGGTCTGCGGCGCGGCGGGCCGGCCGGGCTGGCCGTGGTCCGCGGCCTGGCGGTGCTAAGCGGGTACGCCTCGGAGGCGTTGCTGAGCCGGCTGGTCGGGGTGAACGTGGACGTGGTCGCCGACACCGTCCGGGCCTTCGAGGCGGGCGGGCTGCTCAGCGACGGGGACTTCGCGCACCCCAACGGCCGGGCCGGGGTGCTCGACGACCTGCCGCCGCAGCAGCGCGTGGCGCTGCACCGCGCCGCGGCCCGGCTGTTACAGGAACGGGGCGAGCCGGCCACCGCGGTCGCCGTGCACATCGTCGCGGGCGAGGGCGCCGACGGGATCCCGGCCACCCGGATACTGCGGGACGCGGCCGAGAGCCACCTGCTGGAGCTGCGGTTCGCGGTGGCCGTGGACTGCCTGGAGCAGGCGCTGCGCAGCGCCGGGGACGGCCGGGAGCGGGCCGCGATCCGCGTCCGGCTGGCTCAGGTGGAGTGGCGCTCCGACCCCCGCGCCGCGGTCCGGCACCTGGAACAGCTGGCCGGGGACGCCCGGGCCGGCCTGCTGACGCCCGGCGACACCATCGAGGTATGCCGGCAACTGCTGTGGCAGGGCCGTCCCGAGGAGGCCACCGCGCTCGTCGAGCGGCTGCGGGCCGCGCCGGACGACGACCCGGCCGACGCCGGGGCCCGGCTGCGTGCGTTCGAGCTGTGGCTGATGTGCACCCACCCGCGGCCGGCGCGCCGACGCCGGCCGGTGCTGCGGGGCCACCCGACGGGCGAGGGGCCCGCGGACCGGTCCGAGCCGTGGCAGCGGTTCTCCGCGGTGCTGGCGGATGTGCTGATCCACGGGCGGTACGACGAGGCCACCGAACGGACCGAGCAGTTGCTGCACAAGGCCAGTGTGCAGCGGGGCACGGTGTGGACCGGCGAGTCCGCGCTGCTGTGCCTGATGCCGGAGGTGTACGCCGACCGGGCCGAGCGGGCGGCCCGCTGGTGCGAGGCCTGGCGCCGGGACCCGCGGACCGCGCGGCTGCCGATGTCCCGGGCCGAGCTGGCCGCCGTGTCGGCGGAGATCGCGGTCCGGCGCGGGGACCTGGCGACTGCCACCGAACGGGCGCGGGCCGCGCTTGAGGAGGTGTCCGCACCGGCCTGGGGCACGGCCGCCGGCCTGCCGCTGAGCTCGCTGATCCTGGCCGCCTCCCGGACCGGACAGTTGCCAATCGCCGCCGAATACCTGCGGGTTCCGGTCCCGGCGTCGATGTTCGAGAGCCGGTACGGGCTGCACTACCTGTACGCGCGTGGCCACTACCACCTTGTGTGCGACAACCACGCCGCCGCCCTGGCCGACTTCTTCGCCTGTGGCGAGCTGATGCGCTCCTGGGCGCTGGACACCCCGGGACTGGTGCCGTGGCGCACTGGCGCGGCCGAGACCTGGCTGCGCCAGGGCAACCGGGAGCAGGCCAGACGGCTGCTGAACGAACAGCTGGCCTGGGTGGGAACCGACTTCGGCCGGGTCCGGGGCCAGGCGCTGCGGCTACTGGCGGCGTGCGGGAGCGAGCGGCAGCGCACCGATCTGCTGGGGGACGCGGTGGAGATCCTGGAGGGCGCCGGGGACCGTTACGAATTGGCGCGGGCGCTGGCCGACCTCAGCCACGCGTACCACACGTCCGGCGAGCAACGGCGGGCCCGGCAGACGGCCCGCCGGGCCTGGCACGTGGCGCGCAGCTGCCAGGCCGAGCCGCTGTGCCGGGAGCTGTTCCCGGGCATGGCCGAGCACGAGGTGGACGGCCCCGGCGCGTTGGAGGACACCGCGCTGACCTTCCTCAGCCGGGCCGAGCGGCGGGTCGCGAGGCTGGCCTCGGCCGGCTACACCAACCGAGCCATCGCGGAGAAGCTGTTCATCACCGAGAGCACGGTCGAGCAGCACCTGACGAAGGTGTACCGGAAGCTGGGCGTGAAGCACCGCGAGGACCTGCCCGCGCTGCTCCACCACGACATCGCGACGTCCGCATGATGAGCGCACCGCTGCCGTCGGCGTGGGAGTCACGGCCGGCCGAGCAACAGCCGGAGTGGGACGCGCACCCCGCGCACGCCGCCGCGCTCGGCTGGCTGCGTGGCGCCGCGCCGCTGGTGACCCACACCGAGGTGGCCACCCTGGGCTGGGGCCTGGCGAAGGTGGCGCGGGGCCAAGCCCGGCTGGTGCAGGCCGGCGACTGCGCGGAGAGTTTCTATGAGTCCGGCGCCGGGCACACCGCCGCGAAGGCGTCGGCGCTCGAGGCGCTGGCCGACCGGATGGCGGCGCGGACCGGCCAGTCGGTGCTGCGGATCGGGCGGATCGCCGGGCAGTACGCCAAGCCTCGGTCGGCGCCGGTCGAGACGGTCGACGGGGTGACGCTGCCGGTCTTCCGCGGTCACATGGTCAACCTGGAGACGGCCTCGGAGCTCGCCCGGCGACCCGATCCGCGCCGGATGGTCTGGGCGTACCACGCGAGCACGGAGATCCTGCGGGACCTGCGCGCCTGGCGCCTGGCGGCGGCGGACGGCGGGCGGCTGGGGCCATGGAGCAGCCACGAGGCGCTGGTGCTGGACTACGAGGCCGGCCTGGTGCGGCACGACCCGACGCCCGGCCGGTCGCTGCTGGGCTCCACGCACTTTCCATGGATCGGCGAGCGCACCCGGCAGTTGGATCACGCACACGTGGCCCTGCTGGCCTCGGTGCGCAACCCGGTGGGCTGCAAGATCGGCCCGTCGACCGCCCCGGACACTCTGTTGCGGCTGTGCGCCGCGCTCGATCCCGACCGGGTCCCGGGGCGACTGACCCTGATCTTCCGGATGGGCCGGGACGCTGTCGCGGAGGCGCTGCCGCCGCTGGTGCGGGCGGTGGTGTCGGCCGGCCACCCGGTGGTGTGGCTGAGCGATCCGATGCACGGCAACACCCGGCGGGCGGCGGGCGGGCTGAAGACCCGTTATCTGACCGACCTGATCGCGGAGGGTCGGGAATTCCGCCGGGTGGTGGAGCGGGCCGGTCGGCATGTCGGCGGGCTGCACCTGGAGGTGGCCGCGGAGCGGGTGACCGAGTGCGTCGGCCGTCCCGAGGAGGAGAACGCGCTGACCGAGCGCTATCTGTCGCTGTGCGACCCGAGGTTGACCGTAGAGCAGGCGTCCGAGCTGATCGACGCCGTCTTCTGACAGGAGGCTATATCCCGTGATCTTGGTGACCGGTGCTACCGGGGCCGTGGGCGGCGAGGTCGTCGACCGGCTGCTGGAACGTGGAGAGAAGGTCCGGGTGCTCACCCGGAACCCCGAGAGCGCCCGACGCTGGGCCAAGGCGGTGGACGTCGTCACCGGTGACTTGACGGACCCGGGCTCGCTGGGCCCCGCGCTGGACGGGGTGGACCGGGCATTCCTGCTCCTGGTGCTGCCCGGGGTCCCGCAGGCCGGGCCGATCGTGCACGCGGTGCGCGACGCGGGCGTGCGGCAGGTGGCGCTGCTGTCCTCGATCCGGGCCGGCAGCGCGCGGGACAGCGCCATCAAGCAGGTCAACCTGGCGGCGGAAGCGGTGGTCCAGGGCTCCGGCCTGGACTGGACGGTGCTGCGCGGCGGCACGTTCATGTCCAACACGCTGCCGTGGGCGCCGTCGGTGCGCGCCGAGCGCGTGGTGCGGGCCTTCGGCGGGGATTTCCGCAGTTCGGCGGTGGACCCCCGAGACGTGGGCGAGGTGGCCGCCCGGGTGCTGGCGGATCCGGCCCCGCACCGGTCTCGCGTGCACACGCTGACCGGCGGCGAGGTGATCACGGTCGCCGAGCAGGTGGCCGTACTCGCCGACCTGCTCGGCGAGCCGGTGGCGTTCGAGGAACTGCCGGAGGCGGTGGCCCGGGCGGCGATGGTGGACCGGCTGCACTACCCGCCGGCGGTCGCCGACGCGATGCTGACCATGCTGCGCAACACCGACGAGAGCCTGGTGCGGGTCGATGGCGGGGTGGCGGAAGTACTGGGCCGACCGCCGCGGTCGTACCGGGAGTGGGCCGCCGACCACATCGAGGCGTTCCGGTGACCACCGACTGCGACGTGCTGGTGGTCGGCTGGGGCCCGGTCGGCCAGCTGACCGCGACGCTGCTGGCCCAAGAGGGCTGGCGAGTGACCGTGCTGGAGCGCTACGAGCGGCCGTACCCCTTCCCGCGGGCAGTGCACTTCGACGGGGAGACCGCGCGGTACCTGGCGGCCGCCGGGATCGGGGACCGGCTGCACGAGGTCGGGGACCCGGCGGTCGACTACGAGTTCCACACCGCCGACGGCCAGGTGCTGATGCGCCTGGAGCTGGCCGGCGACCCGCCCGGGTCGGCCGGCTGGCCGAGGTCGGTGGTCTTCCACCAGCCGGCGCTGGAGCGGGTGTTGCAGGAAAGGGCCGAGCGGCTGCCGAACCTGCGGCTGCTGCGCGGCGTGGAGGTGACCGACTGCGTCGAGCGGGACGACCATGTGGAGGTCACCGCCGGCCGGCGCCGGGTCACCGCCTCCTGGGTAGTGGGCTGCGACGGCGCGAACAGCGCGGTGCGCCGTGCCATCGGGTCCACGGTGACCGGCCTGGGGTTCTTCTACGACTGGCTGCTCTGCGACCTGGTGCTGAACGAGCCACGCGAGTTCCGGCCGAACAACCTCCAGATCTGCGACCCGGCCCGGCCGACCACGGCGGTCTCCGGCGGCTTGGAACACCGCCGTTGGGAATTCATGCGGCTGCCGGGTGAGAGCATCGAGGAGCTGAACCGGCCCGAGACCGCCTGGCGGCTGCTGGAAGCGCACGGCATAACCCCGGACAACGCCACCATGCACCGGCACTCGGTGTACACCTTCAGCGCGCAGTGGGTGGATCAGTGGCGGCGCGGCCGGATCCTGCTGGCCGGGGACGCCGCGCATCTGATGCCCCCGTTCGCCGGTCAGGGCATGTGCGCCGGCATCCGGGACGCGGCCAACCTGACCTGGAAGCTGGACCTGGTGCTGCGCGGCCGCGGCGACCCGGCGCTGCTGGACAGCTATGCGGTCGAACGCGCCGGCCACCTACGGCACTTCATCGGCTACGCGATCGAACTGGGCAAGATGGTGTGCGAACTGGACCCGGCCGCTGCCGCGGTGCGCGACACCATGCTGTTGGCCCGGGCGGCCGACCCGGAGGCCGAGGAGCCGCCGCAGCTCAGCGGGGTGCCGCTGAACGAGGGACTGTTGTCCGGGGCGGGCCCCGGCGCGGGCGCGTACATGCCGCAGGGCCGGGTGACCGGCACCACCGGCACTGGACGCTTCGACGACGTGGCCGGGCGTGGCTTCGTGTTCCTGACCGGCCAGGCCCCGGCGGCGCTGCTGGACGACGCCGACCGGGAGTTCCTGGCCGACATCGGGGCCCGCCTGGTGCGGGTGGTGCCGGCCGGGACACCGGTGGGCGAGGGCGAAGTGGCCGACGACGACGGGGTGTATCTGCCGTTCCTGGCCGAGTCCTCGGCGGTCGCGCTGGTGGTGCGGCCGGACTTCTACGTCTTCGGATCCGCCGCCGACCGTGTCTCGGCGGCGGAGCTGATGGGCGACCTGCGTCGCGGTCTGCTGTCCGCGACGCCACAACGATCACTCTCGGGAGGACCCGTATGACCGCCACACACCTGTCCCTGTGGGAGAACTGGACCAACCTCTGGTACAACCAGCTGGACCTGACCGACGAGATCATCGCGCCCGGGTTCAAGCTGTGCCTGGAGTCCGACCGCGACCTGGACGCGATCAACGACGCGCAGTCGGTCCGCCGGTGGGTGATCGCGGTGAACGCGGTCTTCCAGGAGGCGAAGTTCACCACCCTGGTCGGGCCGATCATCACGGACGAGTACATCACCACGCACTGGAGCGTGATCGGCAAACTGGGTCCGGGCGCGGGCGAACTCGGGCCGGAGGGCGCCACGTTCACCCGGATCCTGACCGAGATCCTCAAGGTGGAGAACGGTCTGATCACCGAGTGCTGGGCATCCTGCGACCCGGTCAAGGTGCTCACCGACTGACATGCCGCCACCGGGTCGGCCGGGCCCACCCGTCGGCGGGCCCACGGGTGCGCCGCCGACCGCCGGTGGGCCGGGGCGGCCCGGGGGACCAGCCCGCCATCACCGCGCGGCCGGCACCGGCAACGCCGTCGTCAGCCGACCCGAAGCGCCCCGGCCCGGCGGTCGGCACCGGACCGGGTGGCCTTCGGTAACTGGGCGTGCGCCACGTCCCGGATCACCGGGTGCGCGAAGGTGTAGCCCCTCTCGTCGAGCTCGTGCACCAGCAGGTGCCGCCGGGTCAGCTCGTCCAGGCAGCCCCGCACCACCCCCACGGAGCGGCAGCCCAGCGCGGCCACGGTGTCCGGCACGATGGGCCCGGACACCAGGGTGGCCTCCTTCAGGACCTCCTTCTCCTCAGGCCCGAGGCGGTCGAGCATCGCGGCGACCACCCGGTAGATCCGGGCCGGCAGCCGGCCCTCCGGGGTGCCGTCCGGCTCGTGCAGCCGCTGCCGGGCGAACTCGATGGCGTACATGGGGTTGCCGCCGATCCGGTCGAACAACTCCGGGGTCAGACCGGTGCCGTCACCACCTTCCTCGCGCCGCAGCACCGACCCCCACAGCTCCCGGACCGCGGCGTCGGTCAGCCGGTCCAGCGTCATCGTGGTGGATGCCCGGGAACACACCCGGCGACGGGCGAGCTCCGGCCGGGCCGTGGAGATCAGCAGCAGTGGGATGGCGGCGACCCGCCCGGCGAGCAGGCCGAGGAACCGCAACAGGTCCTCGTCGGCCGCGTGCAGATCCTCCACCACCAGCACCACCGGGAGTTCCCGGGCGATCCCGGTGAGCAGGTCGACGACGGCAGCGTGCACCGCGCCGGCGTCCGGCCCGCCGCGCGCCCGCCCGCCCGGAGCGAACAACGGGAGCAGGTCGCGGGCCAGCGACCGGGCCGCCGAGTCCTCGCCGAGCAGTCCGCTCACCGCGGCGGTCACCTTGGCCTCGGCCTCCTCAGGCGTGCAGCCGTGGGACAGCCCGGCCCAGGAGGCGACCAGGGCGGCGACCGGGTCGGCCGTGGCGGTCCGCAGGCCGTGCACCGTGCCGGTCCGCAGTACCCGGGCCCGGTCGGGGTTGTGCCGAATCAGCCGGGCGAGTTCCAGCACCAGACGGCTCTTGCCCATGCCCGCCTCGCCCACCAGGGTCAGGATCCGCCCGCGCCCACGCCGCACCACCAGGTCGAGGTGCTCCTGGAGGATCACCAGATCGAGGTCCCGGTCGACCAGCGGCGGCCGCGGGATGTCGACGGGGCACGGGGGGTCGCCGCGCAGCCCGGTCGCGTGCCACAGCCGCGAACCGGCGGGCGAAGGGTACGGGGCGGGGTCGTGGATGAGGTCGGCACCCCCGCTGCGCCGGGTCGCCTCGCAGATCCACACCGTATCCGGCGGTAGCGACCAGACCTGGCGCAGACAGGTGTCGATCGCCGGGCTCACCACCTCCGGCGCCGCGCCGTGCGTCTTGATCAGGATCTCCTCGGTGTTGACCGACAGGCGCACGGTGGCCGACAGAAGGCCGGTGTCCTCCCGGGCGGCGAAACGGTCGCGCACCACCAGCGCGGTACGAACCGCGGCCAGCATGTCCTGTTCACCGGTGCGCGGGACACCGAACACCGCCTGGACCGCGGAGCCGGTACAGCACACCACGGTGCCGCCGGCGAGCTCCGCCTCGGCACGGACCGCGGCGGCCAGGTCGGCGAGCAGGTCATCCACGTCCTCCGGGTCCACCCCGTGGCCGAGGTCGAACGACGTGGTGAGGATGGAGACGAGCTTGCGCTCCCCGGTCGAGGCGGTCGGCCTGGGGGACGGCGCGACCGGTTCGACCCCGGCCCGGCGGGCGGTCGGCACCCCGTCCGGGACGGTCTCGACCGTCGGTGCCGGACGGACGTGCGGGGCGCCGGAGAGGGTCAGCCGCAGCTCGGGCTCGACGACCGGGCGCAGGGACACGTCGTGGGCGAGGATGCGGGTCTCCAGCTCGCGCAGCTCCCAGGTGGGTTCCAGAGCGAGGTCGTCCATCAGCGCCTTGCGGGTCCGCTGGTAGGCGCGCAGCGCGTCGACCTGCCTGCCGCAGCGGTACAGCGCGACCATCAACAGCCGGCAGGCACGCTCCCGGTGCGGCTCCGCGGTGACCAACTCGTTGAGTTCCGCCACATGTTCGTGGTGCCGCCCGGCGGCGATCTCCGCCTCCAGATAGTCCTCCAAGGTGGTCAGCCGCTCCTCCTGGAGGGCGGCCAGCCGGGGCCAGGTGATGCCGGTGTCGGTCAGATCCTCCAGTGCCGTACCCCGCCACAGGTCGAGTGCCTCGCGCAGGGCCCGGGTGGCCTCGGCGCGCCGGCCGTCAGCCAGCGCCTCGCGGCCGACCCGGGCCAGCCGTTCGAAACGGAGCAGGTCGAGCATGCTCTCGTCGACCCGCAGGAGGTAGCCGGGTGAGTGGGTCAACAACGCGCAGGACGGGGCCAGGTCGTGCTCGGCGAGCAGGCCGCGGATCCACGACACGGTGTTCTGGAGCATCTTACGCGCGGTCGAGGGGGCTCCCTGAGGCCAGATCACCTTGATCATCTGGCTGGTGGCGACCACGTTGTTCGCGTGCACCAGCAGGTATCCCAGAACCGCGCGCTTCTTGGGACCACCCATCGGCAGCATGGCGCCGTCGCTGACCACCTGAAGCGGGCCAAGAACATTGAATCGTACTTCAGGCCCAGGTTTTGGCATCGCACGGAGTCGCCGGTCCTGCCACCTTTCGAGCATCACACGAACCCCCTATTGGAGTACAAGCATGGAGATATCGGTTCTTCTACGGATTCGACCGACCGGTCCACCCGTACCCAGCCCTGACAACGTTGCACACGGTCGAAAAGATCAGCGCCCATGGCATCCAGCAGACGCCGCACCTCTTCAAGAACAGGACATTCCGGGACAGCCCATAAGGTTTCAATCATGTCGGCGAGGGTCAGATCCGCCAGACGGCGAGCAGCCGTCCGGCACTCAACGAGGGAGGTGACATAGCACTACACAGTAGAGCCCACGCGGGCTGATCAGGCAGGTTTCTCGGGCTGCAAGCGATACGACAATCCTAATTCGAACGATTTAGAAGAATCACTAAGGTGTGTACTACATGGTCTAGGAGGCCATCTAGCGGCGACACCCGGCGACCCAGGCCCTGTGGAGCCGGAATCTGTGCCACCCCCTGTGCGACCTGCATGGATCCGGGCTCGGCGGGTCGGCCCGGCGGCCACTGTTCGAGGAGTTGGTGCGACCTGTGTCTGTTGCAGTACTCCGCGTACTCATCGATGACGAGGCGTGATCGCGAAGTCACACTGACACCGCACCGGGGTGTCCGAGTCCAACGGTCAGCGGTGGGACTTGAGCCAGCTACGGATATCGGCGATGACCCTCTGGTCGGGCTCGCCGGGCTCCGGGGAGAACTTCGAGGTGATGTTCATGAGGTGTGCCATACCCGGATCGATGATGCTCTTGTGGTCCTTGTTGCCGGCCGCGGCGACGGCGGCGTCGGCGACCAGGGCGCCACGGGCCGGGGTATCGGTGCTGGACAGCACCTGGTCGCCGTGGAGCAGGACGGAACGGAACTGGTCGGCGGTCTCCTTCGGCTGAGCGACCAGGCCGTTGACGGCCTCGGTGACGGTCAGTTGGCCATCACCGTCCACGTCGAACTCATCGTGCAACTGCAACCGCAGGCGGCCGTAGATTTGCAGGGTGATCAGCTGCCTGAATTTCAGGCCGACGACACCCATCTCGATGACACCGGCGGGCTTCGGGATGCGGTACTTGTCCGGGTCGGCGGCGAGGTTGGCGGCCACGTTGGTGCCCTCGCTGTGCCCGGCAGCGAGACCGGTTCACGGTCGAGCTTGGCCGTCAGGGCCAGATAGTTCTGACGAACCCCGCGCTCGGTACTGCCCAGGCGGACGGTGTCGTTGTGGGCGACCGCGAACCGGGCCAGGTCGAGCCGGCGGTCCTCCATGGCGATGCTGAACGTGCGGAAGTCGTCATAACCGCGCTCGTTCGGGTCAACCGAACTGTCGATCACCATGCGTTCGACGGTCTTCGGGAAGAGCTCCCGGTAGAGCGATCCGAGATAGGTGCCCCAGGAAATGCCGTAGTAGGAGATGGTGCGCTCACCGAGCGCACGATGGATCCGGTCCATGTCCCGAGCGACGTTCGCAGTGGTCAGGTGCGGCAGCAGGTTGCCGGAGTTGTCCGCGCACTGCTTGGCCATCCGCTTGGCGTAAGCCACGTTCCCGTCGGTTGAACCGTCACCAGACGGGAAGGACAGCACCTCCATCTGCTCGTCACGGACCAGTTCATCAGCGTCTCGGCCGCAGTTCATCGGGGCGCTGTATCCGATGCCACGCGGATCGAAGGCGGCCAGGTCGTAGCTGTCGCGCACTTCGGCCGGCAGGAGGCTGCCCATTGCGGTGGGCACGTCCAGACTCGGGCCTGGACCTCCGCCATTGAGCATCAGAACACCCTTGCGCTTCTCCGGCTTAGCCGGGGGAATCCGGGACACCTCCACCTTGATGGTGCGCCCTTCGGGGGCACGGTAGTCGAGTGGCATCTTGAGTGTGGCGCACTGCTGAGGCGCCGGGGCATCGGTCGGCCACTCACCCCACTTGAGGGCGAGCGGGCGAGGCGTCGTGGCCTTGGCCGACTCAAGCACGGTGGTGGCGATGACGCCGAGCGTCCCCATAGCGGCAACGACGGCTAGCGTCCGCGCGCGACGGGAGTAGCGCCCACCAGAGCGGGAAGAATTCTTCGATCGCATGTACTGACCGTAGAAATCCCGGGAACAGACCACTAACCCGCTGACTGCTGGGATTTCCGGATTGGCACGCTCTGGGACACGACCGACGCATACCGTTCCCTGTACTACGCCGAAGCCCTAGCGACAGGGAGAAGGACGTCGAGATCCTCGTACTCCGGCACCAACTGCTGGTCCTGCAACGCCGGGTCGGTAAGCCGACCTTCACCGACAGCGACCGTGCCATCCTCGCCGGCCTGCTCCACCACCTCCCCAAAGACAGACTGCGGCACCTCTTGCTGTTGGTCCGCCCCGACACGGTCCTGCGCCGGCATCGCGACCTGCTCAGGCGGCGCCATGCCGCGACCTGCGTACCCAAGCGACGCGGACGCCCACGCACGATCCGATCGATCCGCGCCTCGGCCCTGCGCCTGGCCCGGGAGAAAGCCTCGTGGGGATATCGACCGATCCACGGCGAACTCGCCGCACCGGGGATCAAGATCGCCGCCTCCACCGTCTGGGAGATCCTCCGCGAGCACGGCATCCCACCCGCCCCCGAACGGCAGAGCACCACCTGAGCCGACTTCCTCCGCAGCCAGGCCAAGGCTCTTCTCGCCTGCGATCTTTTCGAAGCCCACACTCTGACGGGAGCGCGCCTGTATGCCTTCGCCGTCATCGAGCACACCACCCGTCGCATCAGGATCCTCGGCGCCACCGCACACCCCACCGCGGAGTGGATCGTGCAGCTCGGACGCAACCTCCTCATGGACCTCGAAGACGCGGGCAGCAAGGCGAAGTTCCTCATCCGCGACCGCGACTCGAAGTTCACAGCCGCCTTCGACGCCCTCATGACCGATGCCGGTCTCAAGGTCGTCACCACCCGCATTCGGATACCACGGATGAACTCACGCATGGAGCGCTGGATACAGACCTGCCGCAGGGAACTTCTGGACCGGACCCTGATCTGAAACCAGAACCACCTTCTCCACGCCCTGCACGAGTACGAATCCTTCTACAACGAGCACCGCCCGCACAGGACCCTGGAACAGGCGGCCCCATGCCGCCCACTACCCACGCCCGTCACCCAACAAGCCCAACTCGTTCATCTGGAAATCCACAGACGAGACCGACTCGGCGGAACCCTCCACGAATACCAGCACACGGCGTGAACCGCACGGATGATGTATCGGCACCCGCAATGTCAGAGTCCACCGTGTCCAGGCCCGGCGTCTCGACCTCGCTGACGCCGGACGGGTACGAACTCGCCACCGCGGTGGATGTTGTGGCCGAAAGAGTCCGACAGGCTGCCCCGGCCTCTCGACCGGCTTTCCTTCGGCTGATGCCTGAGGCCATGGCTGGTGACTGATCACACTCAGAGCCGAGCGATCACCGGCGCGAACTCGTGTGCGAGGGCCTGCTGGATCGTAAAGTACGTGTAACCCCACTGTTCCCGACGTTCATGCAGTCGTTCGACGATCTGTAGCACGCTGCCGAGGAGCACGATCGGCGACGTGATCACCTCAGTGGCGGGGGCGCCGAAGAGGTGCTCAAGCCCTGCGGCGGCTTCGAGTGCGTCGGGCACGACGCCGGCAAAGCGCAGCCAGCCATGGATCTCAAGGTCGTCGAAGCGTGGTCCCGCCGCCTCCCGCACCCAGGTGAGCTTTCGGTCGATACTGGGTGGGAGTGCGTCGGGCGCGGAGGCGGCCCGTTGCGTGCTGGATGGCAAGGACGGGTTCACACCCACGATATCCGCGTGCGCTCCGGCGAAGGTGAGAACGCGCCTGCCCCCGCCCGCCACGAGGATCGGAGGGCCGCCGACCCGGTGCGGCGTGGGCGTTCCCAGCAATTCCGAAATCCGGTAGTGCGCCCCTGAGTAGTTGAACGGGCCGTCACTGAACAGTCCCTTGAGTACCGTGACGTGCTCGATCAGCCGGTCGACGCGGATGCCGGGTGAGGCCATCGGGATCCCGGAACACCTGTAGTCGCGCACCTGGTATCCGGCACCGACGCCCACTTCGAGTCGGCCCTGCGACAGCTGGTCGATGGACGCCAGCTCCCGGGCGAGCACTGCCGGGTGCCGGAAATCCGCAGCGAGCACGGCCGGGGCGACCCGCAACGTGGTCGTCGCGGCCGCCGCCATGGCCATCGCGGTGATCGGGCCGTAGCCCTCGTCGAGGTGGTCGGGAACGAACAGCGTCGAGTAGCCCAGTGATTCCAGCTCCCGGGCCGAGTCCGCCCAGGTCCGGCCGGGGAACGGCGCCATCATCTCCACGCCGAAGCGGAACGGCCGCGGCGCAGGTCCACGAACACGTCCTGGATACGGGCGCGGGCTCGGCCTCTTGGCAGGTTGTTGCATCGCCACCCGATTCTCCGATCTGTGTTCCGCACGGGACGATCAGCGGTCGACTGCGGCACCTGTCGACCGCGCATCGCTACACAAGGGCCAGCGCATTGGCCGGGGAACCAATTCCGCCTCGCTTGTGCAACGGGGCGCTGGTAAGCAGACCGGAGTAACGACGTTCCCGGTGACAGTATTCAGCGAGCTGCTCCAAGTTGAACATTTCTCCAACCGCCATGCCGAGCAGCGCGATGAGCCGGAAATGCAGAAACCCGTCAACTGCCATGTTGTCGAAGGGCATCACCTCAAGAGCGGGAACGTCCGCGGCCACGGCACTGATCCCGTTGTCCCACAACCATTCGAGAACGGCATCGGTGCGTGCCAAGCCCGGACTGCCTTGATCCTGGGTGTTGGCGGCGAGCCGATGACGTTCGTCTTCGCCCAGTTTCTCGTACCAGGCCGTCCAGCCGAATCGGATCAGCAGGATGTCGCCACGACGCAGTTCGACGTCCTGTGCCGCACGAATATCCTCCAAGTCCGCAGCGTCGAACGGGACCGACAGGCCGGCATCGATGGGAGCACCGCGGTCCGCGCGATACTGGCAGGCGTCCAGGAGCACGAAGCGGCCGGCGATTCCGCGCTCGGCCCATACATGAATGCCGAGCGCGTCGCCGACCGTACCGACTTCTCGCCTGCCGTTGTAGAACCCATAGTTCGGGTGAGCGATATGAGACAACGCGTCCCACTGGCTGGACCGCTGCGGGTAAAAGCCGTCGTAGCGGTCGTCATTGCCACCGTTCTCTTCCGCGATGACGGTGTGCACCGACGGCAACCGGCCGAACAACGGCGGGTCGGGCAAGTCCAGATCCCAGTCGAGCGGAAACACCAGACCAGCCCGCACCAGTCGGGCGGCGTCTCTCACATGCTCCGGCGTCAGCCGATTGATCGTTCCCGCCTCGTCGTCCTCGCCGAACACCCCCCAACTGGACCCAGGTGGCATCCTGGCAGCCAACTGTGCGTAGGTGGGCTCACTTTCACGCATCATCATGCCCTTTCGACAAAGGTCTCACGCAGGGGTTCTACCGCCGCTGTCCGCTTCACTCGGACTTCCTTCGACAGCATCACCGGGACAATAGCGACGAGCATGATTCCTCCACCCACCGCCATCGTAGTGGCCAACTCGGCGTGTCCCGTCGCATTCTCGTCGAACCAGGACCCACTCCGCTTGACGAGAAACATCCCGGCAACTACCTGGAGACATGACGTGATTCCGGAAAGTGTACCCGTGAATCGCGGTCCGGCGAGTTCCGCCCAGTAGGCGTTCATGGTGCCGAAGTAGATCAGATTCGCGACCATGACCCCGCCGCCGAGCAGCAGCGCCCACGGCACCCACCCCATCGGCACCAGCGCAGCGATGAGAAACGCGATTCCGCCCAGCAGGAACCCCACGGCTATCCACATACGCGCCCGTCCTCCGAACACGCGCTGCAGAACCAGGCTGTTCAGGAACGAAAAGGCGACGGGAATTACAGTGATCGCAGGCAGGACAACCGCGACGACGTCCGGGTTGACCTTGTCAAGATTGATCAGGCCGAACGACAACCAGTTCAGCGACAACCAGATCGGACTGATGAGCAGCCCCGAGATGCCGAACAAGATGACACCGCGATTACGCAGCAAACTCACCACCTCCCGAAACCCGACCCGGCCGAGCGGCCGCGCGGCAGCCGCCTCGCCTCCTTCGATCAGGGCAATCTCGCCCGCACTGATTCCGCGCATCCGTCGTGGTTCGTCGGAGATCCAGAACAGCAAGATCAACGGAGGTACGGTGAAGACGGCCACCACGATGAATGCCAACTGCCACGAGGCGTGGTTCGCGATCGGGAGTGCGATCAGCGGTGTGACCATCGACGAGATACCGGCACAGGCACCGGTCGTCAACGACGTTACCTTGGTCCGCTCATGGGATGGGAACCAGGTCGCCAGAATTCGAAATGTCGGCGCCAGCAACAGGCCGAACACGAACCCGAACGCCAGATTTCGCCACCACATTTCATTGTAGGTGCGTACAAAGACCATACTCACCGACAGCACGGTGACCCCGAAGCCGCAGGTCAGCAGCATTATCTTCGACCCAAAACGGTCGGCGAGCACACCAGCGATGGCCAGCATCGGAGCATACCCGAGCAGATACGCGGACAACACGCCGGACACCTGAGCGGGAGTCAGCGCCAGCGAATCCGACCAGAACGGGGCAAGTTGTGAGACCTTGGCCTCGTCAAGCCATACTCCGAAGTTCAGCGCGACGACTACACCGAATACAAACCAGCGCCGGCGTGAAATACTTTCCGGTGGGGCACCAGTGGTCTGCCGTGACGAAGATTCCATCGAGACGATCTCCTCGGAATGCGGAGCGTATTACGTTCATGAATCACCGCTGCATCCCCCTTCATTGGTCAGCTTCCCGTGTCCCGTAGGTCCGCGAACGCCTGGTCGGTGCGGTCGAGGATGGCGTCGATGTCGGCATCGGTGTGCGCGGCCGAGAGGAACCAGTTGTGCCATGGGTGCAGGTACACGCCGCGCCGGACCGCGGCCTCGGCCCATGCCGTGCCCAAGCTCAGGTCGTCGTCGCCCGCGAAGTACAGGACGGGCATCTGCACAGGACCGGTCTGGCGGATCTCGTACCCGTGGGTGGCCGCCTGCGCCGCCAGGCCCTCCCGCAGCCGGGTGCCGGTACGGAGCATGTCCGGCAGCGCCTGTCCGTTGCGCAGTTCGCGCAAGGTGGCCAGGCCTGCGGCGAGCGGCACCGCCGCGTACCAGAACGAGCCCGTCACATAGACCGAACTCACAGCGTCGCGTAGCGCGTCGATCCCTGTGACAGCGCCGAGTGGCTGCCCGTTGGCCAGCGCCTTGGACCAGGCCGTAAGGTCGGGCCGGACACCGAGTGGTTCCCAGCTGCCCCCGAGGTGCAGCCGGTGTCCGCATCGGACGTCGTCGAGGATCAACACGGCGCCGGTGCGGTCGGCCAACGCCCTCAGGCCATGGGCGAACGCCGGGTCGGCGAGTTCCTGGTCGCGCCGCACGTCGTGGCGCATGGGGCAGACGATGATCGCCGCGAGGTCGTCGCCCGCCTCGGCCGCGGCCCGTTCCGCAGAGGGCAGGTCGTTGTACTCGTAGCGGATCAGGTGGGTCTGGTCCTCCGCGGTGACGCCCCGGCCCCTCAGCGAGCACCACGGCACCGCGCCGTGGTAGGCGCCGGCCGCGACCAGGACCTTCCGCTTGCCGGTGGCTGCCCGTGCGATGGTGACACACGTGGTGGTGGCGTCGGTGCCGTTCTTGCAGAACATGGCCCAGTCCGCGGACGGCACGGTGTCCACGAGCAGTTCGGCGTAGTCGACGGCGACCGGGCTCGTCCCGTCGAGGCAGTCGCCGCGTTCGAGCTGGTCCAGGATCGCCTTGGTGACTCCGGGGTGCCGGTGCCCCAGCACGACCGGTCCCCAGCCGCACATGAGGTCGAGGTACTCCCGGCCATCGGCGTCGGTGACGCGGCAGCCGTTGCCGGACACCATGAACTGCGGGTGCGCGCCGCTGAAGTCCGTTACGCGCATGTGGCCATACATGCCCCCGGGGATGACCTGGCCGGCGCGTTCGCGCAGGGCCAGCTCGCGCTGGCCGAGCATGGTTGGTGCGGTGGTCACTGGTGGACGCTCCTCTCTATGGGCCCCGTTGCGAGGGCCGTGGCCGGATGCCGGTGCGAGCCGGGATGGATGCCTGCGGTGGTCGCCCGTTCAGGACCCGTATGACACTGCCGCCTACTTGGGTTCCGGAGCTTTCTGACGGCAGACACGGGGCTCGCCACCGAGTCCCGGTCGGTGACCGCCCGGTGATCAGCTTCGTCACCGGCTGAACGCTGACAGCCGCGAGCGGAGCCGTACCGCTCACTCATGCGGCCTGAGGGCGAGACAAGGGATGTCATGTGGCGTCCCCCTCCGACGTGGTGAGCAGTTCCTCGGCAACGGCGACGATCCCGGGCGCGTCGAGACGGTAGTGGGCGTAGAGGCCGGCCGGTGGTCCCACGGGCACGTGCTCGTCGGGCACCCCGTGGCGGCGGAAGGGGACGCGGGCACCGGCCTCGAACAGCACCTCGGCGACCGCGGTCCCCAGCCCGCCCGTCACGTTGCCCTCCTCGACCGTGAGGATCGCGCCTGTCGTGTTCGCCGCGTCGAGCACGGCGTCACGGTCGAGCGGTGAGATCGTCCACATGTCCACGACCCGGGCCGAAATCCCTCGCTCGGCTAGGATTTCGGCTGCCCGGAGGGCCGGGTGCACTTCGGAACCGGTGGCGATGATCGTCAGGTTCGAGCCGTCGCGGACGGTCCGCGCCTGCCCAACACACAGGTCCGGGACCGTGTCGTACACTTCGGGATCCCGACCGCGGCCCAGGCGCAGGTACATCGCATGCGGATGGTGCAGGGACAGGCGCAGCAGGGCGCGCAAGTGGTTGGCGTCGGTAGCGCACACAACGGTGAGATCGGCGATGGTCCGCATCATGCCGAGGTCTTCGAGGCTGTGATGGCTGGTGCCGTAGAACCCCATCGACATCCCGGAGTGGTGGCCGACGATCCGCACCGGGAGATCCGGGTAGGCGCAGTCGGTGCGGATCTGCTCTGCACACAGCAGCGCGGCGAACGAGCCGAACGTGGCGGCGAAGGGCAGGTGGCCGCAGGACGCCATGCCGGCCGCGATCGTGACCATGTTCTTCTCGGCGATGCCGACGTTGACAAAGCGGCCGGGGTGGCGTGCCGCGAAGTCCAGCGCGCGATTGGAGCGGCCGAGATCGGCCGTGAGCACGACGATCCGTGGGTCGTGCTCGGCCAGGTCGGCCAGTTCCTCGCCGAAGACGAACGCCGGGATCGCCCGTGTGTCCGTGCCGTCCACCGATCGGACGTCCTTGAGTCCGTTGAAGATCTCGGACTGATCCTGTCCCATGGTCACCGCACCTCCTCATGGCGCAGCTCCGCCATGACGTCGTCGTAGTCGGTGCCGACCAGATTGCCCACGTGCCAGTCGGGGCTCAGTTCCATGCGCTGGACGCCTTTTCCCTTCACCGTCTCGGCGACGATCAACTGCGGGACCCGGCCGTCGCTGTCCGGCAGCGCCGCGAACACGTCGAGCAGGGCCTTGATGTCGTGGCCGTCGACGCGGTGGGTCTGCCAGCCGAACGCCGCGAACCGTTCCTCGATGGGCTCGGCCGGCATGACGTCGCGGACGAATCCGTCGATGCCGAGCTGGTTGGCGTCGACGATCGCGACAAGGTTGCCGAGTCCGAAGTGGCGCGCGGACATCGCCGCCTCCCAGACCTGACCCTCGGCAAGTTCGCCGTCGCCGAGCATGCAGTAGGTGCGGTAGTCCAGGGTGGACATGCGAGCGGCCAGCGCCATGCCCACGGACACCGAAAGGCCGTGCCCCAGCGAGCCGGAGGAGAAGTCGACACCCGGGATCTTCTTCATGTCGGGGTGGTCGCCGAACGGGCTGCCCAGGCGCGTGTAGGTGTCCAGTTCGGACGGATCGAAGTACCCCAGGTCGGCCAGTACCGGATAGAGACCGATCGCCGCGTGGCCCTTGCTGAGTACAAACCGGTCCCGCTCGGGCCAGTCCGGCCGGCGCGGGTCGACGCGCAACTGGTTGTAATAGAGAACGGCGAACAGCTCGGCGCAAGAGAACACGGCGCTGTAATGGCCCGCACCGGCGATACGGGTGAGCCGAACGGTCTCGGTCCGCACGAACTTCGCGCGGTCGGCGAGTTCTTCGGCGACGGTGGCCATACTATTCTCCGTTCGTGGTGGCAGGGCCGAAGACGGAACCGGCGGTGTCGCGAAAGCGGTCCAGGACGTTGGCCGTGACGCGGGCGGTGTCGTTGTCCCCACCGTTGTGGGTCATGGCGGTCGACCAGGCGATGGATCCGACCGAGAACACCGCACCGCCACCGGGCCGTCCGAAGAGGACGATGTCGGCCCGTACTTTGGGGTGGATCCCGGGTGGAGGCTCGGCATAGCCGTGGTCGGTCTCCTCCGGCACCAGCAGGATCTTCTCCGAGTGCCCCTCGGACGAGGCAAGGACGACCGCGTCGGGTGGGGTGCCGAGGGTGACGTCGGCCCGGTCCAGTTCGTCACCCGCGGCGCCGCGAAGCCCGGGGCCCTCGTCGCCGAACACCTCACCCACACCGGCGCTGACGCCGTCGAACACCCAGGACACGGTGGCATCGGCGCTGGCGCCGGAGCGGCGATAGCCACTGGCGTGGTCATGTCCCTGGGCGGTGAAACCGACGCCGGCCAGCACGTTCGGCGCCCGCCCGCGCAGGCGCCACAGACCACCCGGCTCGCCCGTCGCGGAGAGGTTCTCCTCACCGGGATCGGACACCCAGGTGGCGACTCCCGCGTGCCCCCGGCGGATTTCGATGGCGTCGGGATGCCCGGGATGCCGCGCGGTGACCTGATAGAAACCGTTGCCGCCCAGGTACATCAGCCGTCCGCAGGCACGGGTGTACGCGAGGTAGGAGTCGAGCATGCCCGCGGAGCAGTACTCGGGGTGCGAACCGGTGATCACCACGCGGTACTGGCCGAGCAGCGCACTGCCTTCGCGTTCGATCTCGTCGTCGGTCACCACGGCGTAGTGCTCGCCCCGTGCGTCGAGCCATGCGAGTAGCTGCAGGTCCTGAGCGAAGTGCCGGAACCCACGGGTGGTGGGCGTGTAGTAATCAGGGCGGATGTTGACAATCGGGCGCAGTCTCGACGAGAAGAAGACGCCGCTGCCGTCGGTGTGGACGTCGTAGAGCGAGCGGCCGAACTCGGGGTGCTCGACCAGCCACCGGTCGCGCTCGTCGACGCCGCGTCGCTCCCCGTAGATGCCGATCCGCTCGTCCTCGTACTCCGCGTAGGTGCGCCAGTTCGCGTAGGCGAGATACGTCCAGGTCGGGAGGACCACCAGCACCGGCGCCTCGTGCGCGGCCGGGGTGACGACGAACGGGACCCGGTCCACGTCTTCCCCCGCGGTGACCTTCAACGCGTAGACGCCGCTCGGCAGGCCGTCCGGGATCGTCCAGGTGAGGTCGGGTACCCAGCCGGCGTCGGCGAGGTCGTCCTCGTGCAGGTGCAATGCGTCGAACTCAGCCGGGGCGCGGCGGAAGTCGGTCTCCGCTCCTGTCCACAGAGGGCCTGGCACGCCGCGGCCCGGCAGGTGGCGGATCTCCGCACCGGCGGTGAGACCGCCACGGTCGGGGACCCGCCTGCCGCCGGGATCGACCGCGAGGTCGAGCACGCTGGTGCCGTCCGCGGAGAGCAGTGTCAGCGGGTCGGCGCCGGCCGCGAGCGCGCCGGTGGTGGTGTGCGGCCAGGCCGTCGCGGACACAACCGGGCGGGCCACCTTGCCGTTGAACGTATGCCCGAGGCCGCCGGTGCCGCGCCCGTCGCCGCCCAGGAGCAACCCCGGCCGGACCAGGTGAACCGGCTCGGTCCGGCACGACACGGACAGCTCCGGGCGGCCGGGCCGGTGCAGGGACAACAGCACCGTGCCCGTCTGGTCGATGGTCGCGGCCACGAACACCCAGACCTGTTCCTCGACCGGGGTGGCCAGTTCGGCGACGGCCCGCTGCCCCGACCGCAGCGTCACGCCGTGGGCCGACACGCTCAGGACGAGATCACCGACCGCCAGGAGCGGGCGCGGGCGCGGGCCGGGCAGGGTCGGCCGGCACCACACGGCCAAGCCGACCGCGCCGAGGTTCTGCCGTACCTCGGCCATGGCGTATGAGCCGGAGGTCGTGACCTGCTTCCGTCCTTCAAGGACTTCGGGGAGGTCCGCAGCCACTGGCTCCTCGATCGGCGGTACGCCGTGCCGGAGCGGACCACCCGGCCTGCGCAGACGGACGATCTCCGGCCGCATCCCGGGATGCTCCGAACTCAGATGGAAGGTCACACGTTCACCGGGCCGGGCCGAAAGTCGGTCCGCGTATCCGACCAGCCTCATCCGTTGACCCACTTCGTCCACCGCCGGGTGGCCTCGTCGAGGTTCTTCGCCCACCAGGTGTTGTCCCGTACCACGACCGTGCCCTTGGCCTTGGTGTCATCGGCGACGAACGCGCCGATCGCGGCGTCACTGGTCTTGCCGGCCTTCGAGTTCGCCGCGCCATAGGGCTGCTGATCGACGACGGCCTTCTGGTTCTTGGTCCCGATCAGGGAGTTGATCAGGGCGTATGCCTGGTCCTGGTGCGGGGCGCCCTTCACTATGGTCAGCACGTCGTAATACTTGATCGGCTGGTTGAACACGACGCCGAGGTTCGCTCCGTTCTTGACGGCGTCGTAGGCGCGGCCGGGCCACGCGAGCATCATGTCGACCTCACCCGACTGCAACGCCTGGGTCTGCTGCGCGCCGGTGTCGTAGAACCGGGTGTTCTTCCGGATCTTGTCCAGCGTGGCGAACGCCTTGTCGTAGTCGAGCGGGTAGAGCTTGTCGGCCGGCACTCCGCCGGCCAGCAGCGCCGTTTCCATACCCGCGTCCTTGGCGAAGTTCATGACGCCGCGGGTGCCGGGGAACTTCTTCGTGTCGTAGAAGTCCGCCCAGCTCCTCGGCGGGTTCGACTTGTAGGTGTCCTTGTTGTAGACGAGCACGAAGTGCGACTTCAGCACCGGGACCCCGCAGTCGGTCATCTGCGACTTGTCGAGTCCGCCGGTGTGGATTCTGCTGTAGTCGATCTTCTCGAAGAGGGTGCCGCACTTGGCCATGGCCGCGTACGGCGTGGAGTAGTAAACGTCCCAGGTGGGCTTGGAGCCCCGGACCATCGCGGTCAGCTTCGCCTCATTGTTCGGTGACTCCGTGGACACCGTGATGCCCTTGCGGGACAGATCGGCGTACGCGTTCTGCTTGAACACCTTCTCCAGCGCCCCTCCGGTGTTGCTGAACACCACGGACTTCCCGCCGTCGGCGGAACTGCCAGCGGTTCCGAAACAGGCCGTCATCGTCAGTCCCAGCAAGACCGCCAGCACCAGCGCCTTGCCGAGACGTCCATTACGTCGCACGAGAGCCCCTCTCCCATATTTCATAATATGAAATGCTGCCCGTATTGAGGAAAGCATGGAGTCAGGACGCAACTCGCGTCAAGCCCCCGCGCACCCGTCGATTGCCGTGTTACTTGCCCGTTAATTCCGGTGCCAACGATTGACACACAACTCAACGGAGCACACACTCTGTTTCACTTCGTGAAATGAGTATCGGAGAAAGAAACGGTGCTGATGGTAGTGACATCCCCGTCGAGCTCAGCCGCCCACTCCACGCCCCGCCCACGACCGCCCGCAAGAGCCCGCACGGCCCGGCGTCTCGGCCTCCTGCTCGCGGCGCCGGCAGTCGCGGTTCTGGTCGTCTTCTTCGTCGTGCCCGCACTGCGCCTGCTCTGGCTCTCGGTGACCGACCCGGTCCCCGGCCTGGGCAATTACACGGCGATCGCCACGGACGACGTGGCGCTGACCGTCGTGCTGCGGACCCTTGGCATGGCGGCGATCGTGACGGTCGTCTGCTTGCTCCTCGCCTATCCGTACGCGTATCTGATGACGATCTCTACTCCGCGCTGGCGGGCAGTCCTGATCGCCGTCGTCCTCATCCCGTTCTGGACCTCGCTCATGGCACGCACCTTCGCCTGGGTGGTGCTGTTGCAGGACAACGGGGTGGTCGACACCCTGCTGCGCGGGGCTGGGATCGGGCCGATGCGCCTGCTGGGCACCACAGCAGGGGGCACGCTCGCGATGGCGCAAGTCATGCTGCCGTTCGTGGTGCTGCCGGTATACACGACGATGCGCGGGATCAACCGCCGCCTGGTCGATGCGGCGCTCTCGCTCGGCGCCCGCCCCGCCATCGCCTTCCTGCGGGTCTACCTCCCACTGTCCCTGCCGGGCGTCGCCGCCGGAGCAACCCTGGTGATGGTGCTGTCCCTCGGGTTCTACGTGACGCCGTCGCTCGTCGGCTCGCCCAAGCAGTCCATGCTCGCCCAGTTCATCTCCGTACAGGTCAACCAGCTCGTGGACTTCGGTGGGGCCGGCGCGCTCGCGGTCACCCTGCTCGTGATCACGCTCCTGCTTCTCGGCGGCGTCCAGTTCGCGACACGACGCAAGGGCACACGGGCGAACAGTGCCCCCATATCGGGAGGGATACCACTATGAAGACCGGGCGTGGCCTGCGCGCCGTCCTGATCACGTTCGGCGTGCTCACCGGAGCGTGGCTCGTCGTGCCGACCCTCGTCGTGATCCCGATCAGCTTCTCCGGCGAGAACAGCTTCGCCTTCCCACCGAGCTCGTGGAGCCTGCGCCACTACACCACGTTCTTCACCGAGCCCAGCTGGCTGACCTCACTACTGGTGTCGCTCCAGCTCGCGCTGCTCGTCACCGCGGTGGCGACCGTGCTGGGCACGACGGCTGCGTTCGCCCTCGCCAGGCGGACGTTCGCCGGCAAGGGCATCGTCGAGGGGCTGTTCATGGCACCCCTGATCGTTCCGGGGATCGTGGTCGCCGTCGCGATGTACGCCGCCTTCCTCGGCTGGGGGCTGATCGGCACCCCGATCGGGTTCATCGCCGCCCACACCGTGCTCGCCCTGCCCTTCGTGACGGTGAACGTGACCGCCTCGCTGGCCGGCTTCGACCGGGTGCTGGAACGTGCTTCGGCGACTCTCGGCGCATCCCCATGGACGACGTTCCGGTCGGTGACCTTTCCGCTGATCCGGCCCGGCGTACTGGCCGGCGCCCTGTTCGCCTTCGTGACCTCGTTCGACGAGGTCGTCGTGTCCCTGTTCATCCAGTCCCCCACGCTGCAGACCCTTCCGGTCCGGATGTTCACCTCGGTCACCAACGAGGTCGACCCGACCATCGCGGCGGCATCGACCGTCGTTCTCGTGGTCTCCACCATCCTGCTGGGACTCGCAACCATCACGAGGAGGAACCACCATGCGGCCTGATCGCCATGGCGGTGCACGCATCGAGACCCGTGACGTGTGCAAGCGGTACCGGGGCTCGTCCCAGTACGCGGTCGACACCGTCAACCTGACGATCGAGGCAGGTGAGTTCATGACCCTGCTCGGGCCCAGCGGCTCGGGCAAGACCACCACGCTGAACATGATCGCCGGATTCGAGGACGTGACCTCCGGTCGGATCCTGGTCGACGACGCCGATATCGCCCCGGTGCCGACCTACCGGCGCGACCTCGGCATGGTGTTCCAGAACTACGCGCTGTTCCCGCACATGACCGCGGCCGAGAACGTCGCGTTCCCCTTGCGCCGGCGCAAGGTGGGCAAGAAGGAGATCGAGCGCCGCGTCGCGGAAGCCCTCGAACTGGTGCGCCTGAACGAGCATGGCAACCGCCTGCCGGCCCAGCTATCCGGCGGCCAGCAGCAGCGTGTCGCCCTGGCCCGCGCTGTCGTGTTCAAGCCACGGGCCCTGTTGCTGGACGAACCGCTGGGCGCGCTGGACAAGAAGCTGCGCGAGTCACTGCAACTGGAGATCTCCCGGCTGCACTCCGAACTCGGGATCACGTTCGTGTTCGTCACCCACGACCAGGAAGAGGCACTCGCGCTCTCCGATCGCATCGCCGTGTTTCGCAACGGTCAGATCGAGCAGGTCGGAGCGCCGGACGAGCTGTACGAGAACCCCGCCTCCCACTTCGTGGCCACTTTTCTCGGCGACTCCAACGTGTTCACCGGGCAGATCCGCGACGGCGTCCTCGACACCGGCTGGTGCGAACTGCGTACGGAGGGCGAGCTCCCAGCGGGACCGGTCGTGCTCATGGTGCGGCCCGAACGGCTGCGCATCGGCGCGCCGGCCGAACCCGGGGCCAATGTGCTCTCCGCTACCGTGACCGACGTCGTGTACCAGGGCGCGTTCCGGCGGGTCCTCGTCGAGTTCGACGGCGGCACCACCGGCCAGGTCCGGGACATCACCTCGGGCACGCCGGTGACCGCCGGGCAGCGGATCGAGCTGCACTGGCCCAGCCACGCCGGTGTACTCGTACCAGGTGACGAAATCGACCAGCCGCGACGCGTGGCGGTGAGCGCGCAGTGAACTCCGACGTCATGACGGCTCGCCGGCAGGTCGCCGAGACCGGCACACGTTTGACGGCCGACGGGCTGGTGCTCGGCACCGCGGGCAACATCAGCGTCCGGGTCGGCGACCTGGTGGCCATCTCGCCGTCCAGCATTCCCTATCACCTGGTGACCGCCGAGGACGTCTGCGTGGTCGATCTCACCGGCGGGCAAGTCGCCGGCCTGCCACCGTCGTCCGAGACGCCCATGCACCTCGCCATCTACGCCAACACCGACGCGAATGCCGTGGTGCACCACCACGGCCTGGCCAGTGCCGCGGTGTCCACAGCAGTCAGCGAACTCCCGCCCCTTCACTACTACGCGCTTCAGCTCGGCGGCCCGACCCGCGTCGCCCGATACGCGACGTTCGGCACCGATGAACTGGCCCGTTCCGTGCTCGCCGCGCTGGAAGACCGCACGGCGGCGCTGATGCAGAATCACGGTGCCGTCGCGCACGGCGACACCCTCGACCGTGCCTACGACCGGGCCCGACTACTCGAATGGCTGTGCAACCTGCATATCCAGGCTCATCGGATGGGCAGTCCGCGCGTGCTCAGCGAAGCGGAGCTCGCGGACGTCACCCGGCACAAGGCGGAAAGGGCGGCATCATGAAGGTCGTATGCGTCGGGGCGCACATATTCGACGTGCTCGGCCACCCGGTAGGCGAGATCCCACCCGGTCAGGGGCGGCTGGCACTGGAACAGATCCGGGTGACCGCGGCGGGTACCGCCGGGGGCACCGCGGTCGACCTCGCCAAGCTGGGCGCGGAGGTGATCAGCTTCGGCGCCATCGGCGACGACACGGCGGGCCGGGTGCTGCGGCTCCTGCTCGCCGAGAACGGGGTCGACGAACGCCTCGCGGTCAAGCCGGGCCGGGCCACGCCGTCGACGATCCTGCCGATCAGACCGAACGGGGAACGCCCCTCCCTGCACGCGTCCGGCGCGATGGACACGCTCACCGCGGACGACATCGACTGGGACGCCGTGGCCGAGGCAGACGTCCTGCACATCGGCGGACCGGACGCCCTCGGGGACTTCTCCGTCGACGTGCTGCCCAGGCTGCTCCGATTCGCCCGCGAGCACGGCACCGTCACCACCATGGACTTCCTGCGGACAAGCGTGTCACCGGAGGTCGTCGAGCTGCTGCGGCCGTGCTGGGCGAACACGCGGTACCTGCTGCCCAACGACGACCAGATCCGCGCGGTCACGCAGATCGAGGACCTCCGCCTGGCCGCCCGGACCATGCGCGCACACGGAGTCGGCACGGTCATCGTGACCAGAGGCGGGGACGGCTCGCTGGTCGTGGACGAGGCTCTGGCCGAGGAGATCCCCGCCTTTCGGATTCCGGTCGTCGACACCACTGGCTGCGGCGACGGATACACGGCCGGATTCATCGTCGGGCTGTGCCGGAACCAGGACCTGCTGTCCTCGGCGCGCCTGGGTACCGCGGCGTCGGCGCTGGTGGCGCAGGGGCTCGGCTCAGACGCTGGAATCGTCGACCTGCCACGGACGCTAGGCTTCTTGTCCGAACGGCGGACGGATCTGCTTCACCGGAACGAGGAGGACATCACCGACTGTGGCCAGGCCTGACGCGTTGGAGAATGAGGACAAGGTGAGTTCCGGGGGCAGCCCGGTCCGGGTGCTGGTCAAGGCGATGGCGGTGCTCGAACTACTCGCCGAGACGTCGGACGAGCTGAGCCTCGGCGAGATCGCGGGGCGGCTCGACCTCAACAAGAGCACGTGTCACCGGATCCTGACCACCCTGATGGCCGGCGACTTCGTGGAGCGGCCCTCCCCCGGCGCATACCGACTGGGCATCGGCGCGTTCCGTGTCGGTAGCGCGATGGCCCGGCGGTTCAGCATCCGCGACCGTGCCCTGCACGCGATGCGTGAGGTGTACCGGCAGACCGGGGAAACCGTGTTCCTGATCGTGCTACGCGGCGACGAGGCGGTTTGTCTGGAACGCCTCGACGGCCGCTACGCGGCCACGCACGTACTACAAGTGGGCGGCACACTACCGCTGTACCTGGGTGCCGGTCCCAAGCTACTCCTGGCCCAGCTTACCGAATCCCAGTTCGAAAACTATCTGGCCGGGCCGTTCCAGCGCCGCGTCGGCGGCCCCAGTGAAGCACGGCTACGCGAACAGGTAGCCGAAATCCGCCGCGACGGCTACGCGGTCAGCCACGACGACATCGAGGAGGGCGTCACCGCGCTGAGCGTCGGAGTACGCGACCACCTCGGCAAGATCACCGCAGCTCTGAGTCTGAGTGGGCTCTCCGCACATCTGCCGGAGTCCGAACGCCCCCTTCACCTCCGCCGTCTCAAGGAGGCGGCGGAGGAAGCCTCACGAGCCATGGGCTTCCGCGCCTCCGTTACCGAACGCCCCGCGGACTTGAAAGTCATCGACTCCTAGAAACTGAAGACCTTCCGCACGGTCGCGACCAGCCCGGTTCAGCCCGAGCGACCGGGCGTTCCTGGCGGCGCTGCTGCATCGGCTGCCGTTGCCCGCCCTGTCCGGCGCGCGGATGTACATATTCGCGGTGATCGAGCACAGCGCCGCCGCATTCGGATCCTGGGCGCCACCGCAACACCCGACCACCTCCTGGGTAACCCGGGCTGCGAAGAACCTGGTCATGGATCTCGAGGACGTAGGCTGCCGGGCCCGGTTCATGATCAGGGACAGGGATGGGAAGTTCCCCGGATTGTTCGATGACGTCCTCGAACCACCAGGGCATCGCGAACGCCCGACCACTACACCCACTGCCCACGCCAATCGACGATCCCGACAAGCTGAGCCACCTCGGCATACGACGCCACGACCGCCTTGGCGGCATCCTCCACGCATACAAACATGCCGCGTGACCTGCACGGACGAGATTATTCGGCAAGCGCAAGGTCCGGCTCCGGCGGGATGCCGGGTTCGGCTGCGCTATAACCGGCCCCCGTCGACTGGAATGTCGCGTCCGCCGTGGACCACGAGCTTGACCTCGTGCACCGCACCTGGGTGAGACCGGTGAGACGCTCGTGGTCGTGGCCAGGACCACCACCCCGATGTGGCAGATCGTCCAACACATCGGGAGCCTGCGGACCGAGCCCGGCCGGGCCGATACCGAGTAGCGGCCGAGAGGATACTCAGTGTCCTGGCGGGGGCCTCGGTCGCTACGGGCGACCGGCTCGGGATCGGCGTCGAGCGCATCGAGCACCGCGTCGCCGTTCGCCCTCGCCCACTCGGTCAGCATGTGCATCGGATCGATCAGCGTCGCCCCGAGCGGGGTGAGCTCGTACTCGACGCGGGGCGGCACCTCGGCGTAGGCGTGGCGGCGGATGAGTCCGTGCGCCTGGAGCCGTCGGAGCGTCTGGGTGAGCATCTTGCGGGAGATGCCGCCGATGATCTCGATCAGCTCGCCATGGCGCACCGGGCCCTCGCTGAGGCCGTAGAGCACGACCTGTCATGCTGCATAAAGGAAACGATCACAGAGGACATGATCCCAGCGGACTGACCGCATCCCGTTCACCTGCGGCGATGACGTTTCGAGCGGCACAGGGTCAAGCCGCCTTTCCGAAGACAAGCACCTCCGTGGAGGCGACGCCCATCGGCGCCAGGAAACTGGCCTCCAGGCTGCAGCCGAGGGTCGCGAAGAGGTCCACGCAAGTCCGGCGAGGCATGGCGGCTGGGTAGGAGTCGTGCCCCGCGCCGCCCTGCGTCGCCCAGGCGCGTACCGCGGCCGGGTCCAGGCAGTTCTCTGTCATTACGTCGAAGACGATCCGACCACCGGGTCGCGTGACACGTGCCATCTCGAAGAAGTAGCGGGAGGCGCAGAGGAAGGTCACGGTGTTGAAGACCTTATGGGCCTGAACGAGGTCGATGCTGCCGTCGGGTGTCGGGGCGAGGCTGCATCCTGCGGTCGGTTGGGCGACCACGCTGAATGTGTCCACTAGGTAGTTGGCCCAGGGCGCTGCCGTCTCGTAGATTTCGTAGCGGTCCGGTGAACACTCCTTCAGCGTCTTCTCCAGGTACCGTCCGGACCCGGGGCCGATCTCCAGCACCGTGTTCGGGTTGGCAGCGAAGACGCCGAGAGCGCGTAGTTCATCGATGGTGCACTGGGTGGCGCCAGGCGTCCCGTTCATGACCTTGTCGATGTGGTCACCGACCGACAGACCGGACGCCCGTGCAGCCCGCATCGTTGCCTCGAACGGGATGAAGTCGTCGACGCCACCCAGGTTGTTGGTGCTGCGCACGATATCGAATCCAGCACGACCCAAGAGCCGCTTGACCCCCGACTTCAATACTGAGGTTCTCCCGCCTGCTGCCCTCATCACGCATACCCCCAGGTCGTCTCCACCCTCGGTGTCAGCATAGGATCGCGGACGCAGACGCACAGGGGGACGGCGAATTTGCTACGCGGCTGTCGAGGGCCGACGGACGGCGCCGGGATCTCAGGCCCAGTACGGCTGCTTGTCGATCCTCAGTCGCCAGCGTGGGAGCCTCTGCCAGCACTTCGGCCACTGTCGCCCGCCCGCCGCCCAGCCGAGCCAACGCGCTCACCGCCGTGACCAGCACCGCCTGCACCCGCCCGGCCTCCTCGCGCAGCCGCGCGACCTCCTCTCGGACCTTGTCCTTTCACGTCTCCAGCAGCCCCAGCACCGACGGCACCAGCCATCCCCACCAGCGAGTACGCGCCTACGAACAACCCGATCCCTCCCGCCCAGCGGCAGTTCATGCCCACCCGGACCCAATCGAACGATCACGTTCGGAAAGCGGAAGCCTTCTTACGATTCCGGCTTCGAGATAGGCCACTTCCTCAACAGCGAGGGCCTATAGCCCGGCAAGGACCCGTGCTCGGGCCAGGGCGGGGAGCGCCGAGGTGGCCTGCGCGATGGGGAGCGTCAGTAACAGCTCCCGCAGATAGGCTCGGTGGAGCGCCCCGGGAGTAGAGCAGGCAGGGCCTGCTGATCATGGAGTTGCAACGCTCTGTGATCATCGGGAGACCTGTGCGTGCACTGCCATCATGGCTGACCGAACCCCTCTGGGACCAATTCGCGGCGCTGCTGCCCCACCGGCCGGTCTACGATCCGACCCACCCACTGGGCTGCCACCGCCCGCGGATCAGCGACCGGATCATCTTCGACAAGCTGCTCCAGTTCCTCCGCTTCGGCTGCTCCTACCAAGCCATAGCGGACACCACCTGCTCAGCCACCACGATCCGCAACCGCCGCGACGAGTGGATCCGGCTGGGCGTCTTCGCCCAGCTTCGGCACATCGCCTTGGAGGCGTACGACCGAATCGTCGGCCTCGTCCTGGACCAGATCGCCATCGACGGGTCGATCACCAAAGCACCCGGAGGCGGAGAGGCCGCCGGACGCTCACCGGTCAACCGCGGCAAACAGGGCCTCAAGCGCTCAGGTATGACGGACGGTTATGGAATTTCGCTGGGCCGGGTCCTAGCCGAGCCAACTGCCATGACTCGCCGCTGCTCGCCCCGACCCTGGATCTGTTGGACGACCTCGGCCCACTGCCTGAAGTCATCACCGTGCACCTTGACACCGGCTACGACTCGGGCAAGACCCGCACCACCCTCGACGCACGCGGGCTACGAGGCCGGATCGCACACAAGGGCGAGAAGGCCCCTGTCCAGGCCACCCAGCGCTGGCGTATAGAGCGCACCCACGCCTGGCAGAACGCCTTCTACCGGCTCGCACGCTGCTACGAACGCCGCACCAGCGTCATCAACGCCTTCTTCGACCTCGCGGACGCCGTCATCACCGTCCGTAGCACCATCCGCCGGACCACTCACCGCTGGGACGACCGCCCCACCCGCCGACCATGACCCCACGCCTATCTGCACGAGCTCTAAAGTACGCCGTCGGCTGCGGGCGCGAGGACCGCCTGTTCCGCCTGGCCGGGCACGCGGAACAGGCGGCACGCTGGCCGGCCGGATCCTTGAGATATGGGCGGGAAGCTAGCTCTGGCCAAGCTGGCATGAGCGATCTCACATTCGCAGCGGCCGATGAACCCCGGACTGCACGCGAACGTCCTACCCAGGTGCGCACGCGTGTCCCGGGCGGACCGGTGGACGCGCTGATCCGGCCAGAAACGCAAACCGAGCCCATGGTTACGAGGAGTTCTTCGATGTCTGCGCCAAGCCGTGCCGCCCTGGTTACAGGATCTACTGACGGAATCGGCCGGAACGCCGCGCTCGCGCTTGCCCGGGCCGGCATGTTTGTCGTGGTCACCGGCCGTGGTGAGAAGCAAGGAAAGGAGACGTGCGAGGCGATCGAAGCCGCGGGCGGCTCCGCGGCGCTGGTGTTAGCCGATCTTGCCGACGTGAACGCGGTCAGCAGACTCGCCGAGGTCGCCGTCGACACGGCGGGCGGCCACATCGACGTGCTCGTCAACAACGCGGCTGTGCCCTACTACGCGCCGACCGAGAAGACCTCGGCAAGCGACTTCGATGCTGTGATCGCCGTGAATCTTCGCGCACCGCTGCTGCTTACGGGTCTGCTCGCCCCCGCCATGGCCCGCCGCGGGGACGGTGTGATCGTGAACATGACCGGAACAGCCGCGCAGTTCGGCGTACCCGGCCTGAGCCTGTTCGGAGCGGCCAAGGCGGCACTGGGCTCCATGACGCGCACCTGGGCAGCGGAATATGGTCGCTTCGGCGTGCGGGTCAACGCCATCGAGCTCGGTGCTATCCGTACGCCGCGCGCAGATGCCGTGGCCCACGACCTGCTCGACGCGTACGGCGCTGCGATCCCCGCGGGTCGGCCGGGCGACCCCGACGAGGTGGCCCAGGTGATCGAGTTCCTCACCACGCCAGCCGCGAAGTACATCCAGGGAGCCGTCCTGCCGGTCGACGGCGGAATGCTGGTCACGTCGCCCACCGCGCCGCCGCCGACCGAACTGCCGCGTCCGTGGGAATGAGGGCGGCCACGGCATGATCGTCTGTGCGGATCAGTCTGCGTACGGTGATGATTGTGTCGGCGAGGTCGAAGAAGGCGTTGATGACGCTGGTGCGGCGTTCGTAGCAGCGGGCGAGCCGGTGGAAGGCGTTTTGCCAGGCGTGGGTGCGCTCTATACGCCAGCGCTGGGTGGCCTGGACAGGGGCCTTCTCGCCCTTGTGTGCGATCCGGCCTCGTAGCCCGCGTTCGTTGAGCAGCGCGCGGGTCTTGTCCGAGTCGTAGCCGGCGTCCAGGTGGACGGTGATGTCGTCGGGTAACGGGCCGAGGTCGTCCAGGCGGTCCAGGGTGGGGGCGAGTAACGGGGAGTCGTGGCGGTTGGCGCCGGCCAGGACACGACCCAGCGGAATGCCGTATCCGTCTGTCATGCCCGAGCGTTTGAGGCCCTCTTTGCCGCGGTCGACTGGTGAGCGACGGGCTGCCTCGCCGCCTCCGGGCGCCTTGGTGACGGAGCCATCGACGGCGATCTGGTCGAGGACGAGGCCGACGATCCGGTCGTAGGAGTTCAGCGCGATCTGCTTGAGCCGGGCGAAGACGCCGAGTCGTATCCACTCATCGCGGCGGGTGCGGATCGTGGTGGCCGAGCAGGTCGTGTCGGCGATCGCCTCGTACGAACAGCCGCAGCGCAGCAGTTGCAGCATCTTGTCGAAGATGATCCGGTCGCTGATGCGCCGGCGGTGGCAGCCGAGCGGATGGTCCGGGTGGAACTGCGGCCGCTCGGGAAACAGGGCCGTGAATTGGTCCCAGAGCGGTTCGGTCAGCCATGATGGAAGCGCGGGCACAGGTCTCCCCAGTGATCACAGAGCGTCGCAACTCCATGATCACTAGGACCTGTGCCCGTTCTGTTGCCGGTGTCCCCAACCACGCCTATCCGCGCGGCCTCTAAGTCCGCTCGTCCATCGCGGTAGGTGAGACAAGTCGTGTCGGCCTGGGTGAGGGGCTCGGTGGCCACGATATATGTGCGGATCTGTCGGCGGCGCAGCTCAACCCAGTCAACGGCGACCCGTCGATGGACGGGTATGCCGTAGGTGTGGACGCCTGCCGGCGGCATGGCACGCCGTCAAGAGTTGGCGAGCGCGGGCGCAGACACCGGGTGCATGCCTCCAACTCTGAAGTGGGGCAATCGATACTTCCGCGGCGGCGCGGTCCAGCCAAGTGCTTTCGTTCAACTAGTGAATCCAGCATGACCCTTGACCGGCAAGGGCAGGGTCCAAGACAGTCATTGCGTGTGAGCGCTCTCTCGACCCCGTCCGCGCTCGCTCTGCTCACTGTGCCCGAGTTCCCGTAGCCCGACTCCATCGCCCCCACGCCAGGAGCGGGCTACGGGGGCTCGCACATCCCGCCACCGCGATACCTTCAAACGAAAGCAGCCCCCCACATGTTCAGGATCACTTCCTCAGATACGACGGCGGACGCCAAACCCCGCCGCCGACGACGCGTTCTGGCCTTCGTGGCCGCCCTGTCGCTTCCGGTGACCGGACTGCTGGCTCTCACGGTGTCCTCCAACACCGCCGCCGCGGGCGAGCCCGCGGCCAAGGCCGAGTGGACCACCGTCTTCCAGGACGACTTCAACGGCGCGGCGGGCACCGGCCTGAACAAGAACGACTGGCTGTACGACATCGGCACCGGCTACCCGGGCGGCGCCGCGAACTGGGGCACCGGCGAGATCGAGTCGGTCACGGACTCGACCGACAACGTCTACCACGACGGTGACGGTCACATGGTGATCAAGCCGATCCGTGACGGTTCCGGAAAGTGGACTTCCGGCCGTGTGGAGACCCAGCGCACCGACTTCGAGGCGCCCGCCGGTGGGCAGTTGGAGATCAGCGCTTCCCTCAAGCAGCCCAACCCGGAGAAGGGCCTCGGAATTTGGCCCGCCTTCTGGGCCATGGGCGCCGACGCCCGCCCGGTCGGGGCCACCAACTGGCCGAGCATCGGCGAGCTGGACATCATGGAGGACGTCAACGGGCTGAGCAAGCACTCGAACACCTTCCACTGCGGTGAGTGGGCCGGCGAGTGCCACGACCCGGACGGGATCACCAGCGATCTGCTGCCGTGCGACGGCTGTCAGACCGACTACCACACGTACTCCGTGATCGTGGATCGCACCGACACCTCCGCCGAACAGCTGCGCTTCTACCGCGACGGCAAGGAAACCTTCACGGTGAAGCAGAACCAGGTGTCCGCCGAGACCTGGAAGAAGGCGGTGGACCACGGGTTCTTCGCCATTTTCAACGTCGCGGTCGGCGGCTCTTACCCGAACAAGGTCTGCGGCTGCACCTCGCCGGCGGCGGACACCACCTCGGGTGAGGGAATGAGCGTGGACTGGTTCTCCGTCAAGGTGAGCAAGTAACGCCGCGCACGTTCATCCAGGTAGCGGAGCGCCCCGGCCCCACACCGCCGGGGGGCCGGGGCCCACACCGGGCACCCCCCAGCCGAGTGTGGCCGCCCAGGGCAGCATGGCGGCGAGGCGCGGCCAGTACGCCTAACGGGACTGGTCGAAGAGCCAGTCGATGACGACGTCGTTCTCGTATGTCTGGGCCCACGCGAAGTGCGGGCTCACCGGCGTCGTTCCGGGCGTGTAGCTCGTGAACAGCACATGGCTGCGGGCCCGGCGGGCCCGGTTCAGCAGGGCCCTGGAGCGGGCTTCGAATTCCGCTTTCGGCAGGTCGTTGGCCCACTCCCCGCGGGTGACCTGCGCACCGGCGCTCTCCAGCGCGTTCATCAGCGTCCAGGTGCCGGGCTTTCCGAACCGTCCCTCGCGGTAGGGGACCACCGGGTCGTCAATGGAGTGGTCGGCCCAGATCGGGATGTGCGTGATGCCGTCCATGGTGGACGGGTCACCCCAGCCGGCGGTGGCCAGGGCCGCGGCGAAGGTGTGGGGACGCCCCGGGAGCAGGTTGAAGATGCCTCGCGCACCCGATGACAGGCCGACGAGATACAGCCGATCCGCGTCGACGGGGCGCTGCGTTGTGAAGGCGTCGATGAGTTCGACCAGCGCCGCGCGGACCTTGGGGTCGGTCCAGTCCGTTCCGTCGGGTCCGTCCATGGGACGGGGCAGTGGAATCTGGGGGGCGAGCACGAACGCCGGGTGCCGGCGCTGGCGTTCGGGCTTGGCGAAGGTGACGGCGACGCGATTGGCGGTGAGCTGGGTCATGTTGTTGTCGGCGACCTCGCCGCCGCCGTGCAGGGTGACGACGAGCGGATACCGGGTGGCCGCCCCCGGACTCCGCACGAACCCTTCCGGCTGGTACAGCCGGAAGGCCAGCTCGAATCCCGTGGAGTCGGTGAACGATCCCGCCGTGAAGTCGTCGACCACCGGGGTGTTGACGTCGTCGTTCCGGATCGCCAGCGGACCGGCCGCGAGCACCAGGTCGCCGCCGGGGGTCCGCACATCGGCCAGCTGCCTGACGGTGTAGGCGCGATGGAGCGGAAGAGGGTCGGTGCCGGAGGCCCGTGCGTTGGCGTCGTCCGGGTCGAGCTCGATGATGAGGTATCTGCCCGGCCGTCCGGCGTTGCGGAGGTCGTCCGTCCTGGCCACGGTGTTCGGGTAGACCCGGGTGACCGTTCGGGCCGCGCTCTGCCCGCCGAGGTCGGCGGTGACCTGGAACGCGGAGGGTGGGATGACGCCGCCGCGAATGTCGATGGGAACCGCGTAGTGGATGGCGACGGCGGTCACCCGCCAGTTGTTCCTGGGCGTCACCTGTGTGACGAGGGCGGTCCGCAGAACGGGATTGGCTCCGGACGCCGCCGGTCGGCGCGGCGCCGGGGCATCGGCCGCCGCGGCAGCCGCGGTGGCCGCGGTGCTCACCGTCGAGGCGGTGACGGTCCCCGCGGCGATGGTGAGCGCCGCACGTCTGGTGATGTCGCGCACAGGTCCTCCGTAAGGTGTCGGACGGCCCGAAGGAGGGCCGGATGTGGAGCCGTTCGCCTGGTGCGGTGAACCGAGGAAGAGCCGTACGGCGTGGTGAGCGCCGACGCGTGGCGGGGCAGATGGTGAAGGCAGGTGGCGGGGCGTCGCCCTATCACCCGTGAGTCTCCAAGCCGTGTCCGAACGGCGTCCAGCGTCCGGACCGGGATCTGTCGATGCGTCATCTGCATCAATCCGGCCGTCTGCTCGTGCTCCCCGGGCAAGGGAAAGGCAACACCGCGGTGTGCACGACTGTCTTATGCGCAAACGACAGCTTCATATCCGGGGGCGAGGGGTGGCCCTGCCGCCACGCACATCTGAAGCTTTGTTATACACATGTCAACGCATGACCCCCTTTGTGCGGCACACGGCCCTATCCGCTGAAAGGACCCCCAGATGCGTTCAGCGCCGCCTCCACCTCCGCCCAGCGGCGCGCCCGCCGAGAAGGAACCGGCCCCCCGCTCGGTGACCGGCCGGGTTCTCAGCGTGCTGGACGCGTTCGCCGGAGAACGCCGTCGGCTGACCCTCTCGGACATCAGCCGGCGCACCGGAATGCCGCTGACCACTACGCACCGGCTCGTCGGCGAGCTGTTGTCCTGGGGTGCGCTCGAACGTCACCGGAACGGCCGCTACGAGATCGGCCTGCACTTGTGGGCGGTCGCGGCCATGGCCCCACGTTGGCTGGAGCTGAGAGACGTGGCGATGCCCTTCCTCCTGGGCCTGTACCGGGAGACCGGGCGGCAGCAGGTGCGGCTGACGGTGCTGGACGGCATGGAGACGGTGCTCGTCGAGCGGATCGGCGCCCCGGACACCGGCGGAGCGGGCGAACCGGTCGGCGGCCGGCGCCCGGCGCACGCCACCGGTGACGGCCTGGTGCTCCTCGCGTACGCGGGGGCCACTGTCCAGGAACGCTATCTGGTCCACCACGCCCCGGCGACCGGCCTGCGTCGCGTGCTCGCCGAGGTGGAGGGGACGGGCTTCGCGGTGATCGGCCGGTGGCCCGGCCCCGGGGGCACGGTGTCGGCCGCGGCCCCGGTGCGGGACGCGACGGGCGAGGTCGTCGCCGCCGTGTCCGTCGTCCCGGGGACCTCTGATGCCGGACAGAGCGCGCTCGCGCCCGTGGTCATGGCCACCGGCCGGACCATCTCCCGCGCATTGTTCCGTCGGCAGAACGGCGCGTGAGCCGACGCCTCCGCAGGACGCGGTTACGGACGGAGCGAGCAGCACGGGCTCGTGAGGAGGGCTCCCGCGGCAGACCGCGGGAGCCCTGCGAGGATCCGCTCAGAACGGGCAGGTGTCCTGCCAGCGCGTGACCAGGGAGGGGTTGTTCTTGTCCGCTTCCCGCGCGGCACCGCACAGGAACGGGCTGAAGCGGGTGTCGCCGTACAGCCAGCGGCTGAAAAACGACACGATCCACTTGCCCTGTTTGGCCTTGTTGCCGTAGCCGGTCATCGGGCAGAGATGGTCGCCGGGAACCTCCACGAAGAGCTTCTCGGCCTGGGACATGGAGTTGTACCAGGGCAGAGCGTAGGTGTTGGCGTGGGCGACGGGGTCGCTCTGACAGGTCATGAAGAAGGTGGGGTCGGTGACTCCGGAGAAGCTCTGGTTCGGGTAGTACGGGGCCAGGGGCACGCCCGCCTTGAAGCGGGAGTCGTCCCGGAGGGCCGCCATGACACCGCCGCCGCCCATCGAGTGCCCGGCCGCACCGAGCGTGCCGTTCACCTTCCCGTGGATCGGGTTGCCGGCGGTGGAGCTGAACGAGATCAGCTGGGTGCCGGCGGCGCTGATCTGGCGGCCGCGCGACGCGGGATCGTCGCCCAGCGTGGAGGTGCCGACGTTGATGACGACGAAGCCCCAGGAAGCGAGGCGGGGCGCGAGCCACTGCAGGTTCTGCTGGGTGCCTTGGTACCCCGGCATCAGCACGACGCCCGGGTACGAGCCACCGGCCGTCGGGTAGGTGATCGTGCCGGACCCGTACCCGCTCGGATTGGGAACGGTGTAAGTGGCGATGGCCAGCGGCCCGTTCGTGGCCTCGAGCGAAGCGGTGGTCGGATTCGGGATCGCCGCGAGGACGGCAGCGCTCTCGGCGGACGGTCCGGTCGCGGGCCTGTTCTGGGACTGCCGCGCGGCGGCCGCGGTCGGTGTGACCGAGACCGCGAACAGCGCGGAGGCGAGGGTGGTCGCCAGCACGAACAGCACGGCCACGACACGGGACCGGGACCGTAACGGCGAAGTCCTTCTGGACGAACGACGGGTTGGACGCATCGATGGACCTCCAGGATGCGGCGCGGGTGCGCGCTGCGGAAGCGCAGCGCGACCGCACCGTAAGGTGCGCCGGCGACACCCGGAAGTCGGCTTTCTGCCCAGCGGAAGGAAAGACGGCGCTCTTCGGGCCCTTTGAGCCTTGGCCTTGCCCTGAGGTCAAGCTCCACGGTGCCGGTACGGACTGGTCGTCACCGCCGTGACGGTGACACTGTGCCTCGGATACCTGTGGCTGCGGTACTTCGCCCTGAGGTGACCGCCGACACCCACTGACCGAACGGGGGCTTCGACGTCGTGTTCTCTTCATCCGCCGCACCACCCCGGCCGACCGCACCGCACATGGTCGTCTGCGGTGACGACGCGCTCGCACACCGCCTGGCCGCGGAACTCCACCACGTCTACCGGGCCCGGGTGACGCTCATCATCCCGGGCGGTGTCTCCCTGGCGGAACCCACGGGACGGGGGATGGCGGGAGGCCGTGCCGCCGCGCTTTTCGGCCGGTTGAGCACGGCCGTCGGGCGGGGCCCGCTGCCGACGTCCCCGGACGACGCCGCCCCGTACCGGGGAGTGGAGGTCATGGAACCCCCGGTGCTGGACGACGAGGTGCTGGCCGAGGCGGGTATCGAGCATGCGACGGCGCTGGCCCTGGTCCATGACGACGACGAGGCCAACATCCACGCCGCGCTCCGCGCTCGCCGTCTCAACCCCCGGCTGCGCCTGGTCATCCGGCTCTACAACCGCAAACTCGGCCAGCACCTGGAGGAACTCCTCGACCAAGCGGCGTGGGTCGCCGCCCCCGGCATGGACCCGGCCGAGCTGGACGCGGCCACCACGGTGCTGTCGGACGCCGACACCGTCGCCCCCGCGCTCGCGGCCACCGCCGTCGCGGGCACCAGCAAGGTGGTACAGGCCGACGGGCTCCTGCTGCGCGCGGCCGAGCGCCTTCCGTCCGGCTCCGACGAGGTCGCCGATCCGGGGCTGTGCACCCTCGCCCTGCTCTCGTCCACCACCAGCGACCCGGGCGGCAGCGAGGGCTCCGAGGGCAGCGGAGACGAAGGGCCCAGACTGCTGCCAGGAGACGAGGAGGTCGCCGCCGCCACCGGGCGCGGCACGGTGGTGCTGGAAGCCGTCTCCGCCACCGGCAGCCCGCTGCCGTCTCGTCGGCTCGGCAGCCGCAGACTGCCGCTCGCCTCACTCTTCTCCCGCCGACTGCGCTGGTCCGTCGCCGGCATGGCAACCGCCGTGCTCGGGCTCGCCATCGCCTCCTGGTACTTCACCGGGGCCGGTCTCCTCCACGGGGCCTACCTCACGGTGCTGGACGTCCTGGCCATCGACGACCCGGCGCTCGACGAGCCGACCGGACGCAAGATCCTCCAGCTCCTCTCCGGGCTGACCGGACTGCTTCTGCTGCCCGTCCTGGTGGCCGCCGCGCTCGAAGCGCTGGGCACCTTCCGCACCGCGTCCGCGCTGCGCCGGCCTCCGCGCGGCCTCTCCGGCCACGTCGTGCTGCTCGGGCTCGGCAAGGTCGGCACCCGGGTCCTGGCCAGACTCCGGGAGATGGACATCCCCCTGGTGTGCGTGGAAGAGGATCCCGGGGCTCGCGGCATCCCGCTGGCCCGCAGGCTGGGGGTACCGACCGTCATCGGCGATGTCACCCAGGAGGGCGTCCTGGAGGCCGCCAAGATCCAACGCGCACACGCCCTGCTCGCCCTGACCAGTGGCGACACCACCAACCTGGAGGCGACACTGTACGCCCGCTCGGTCAAACCCCGGCTGCGGGTGGCCCTGCGCCTGTACGACGACCACTTCGCCACCGCCGTCTACCGCACCCTGCGCGCCGCCCATCCACAGGCGCTGACCCGCAGCCGCAGCGTCTCCAGCCTGGCGGCGCCCGCCTTCGCCGGGGCGATGATGGGCCGCCAGGTCCTGGGCGCCATACCGGTCGAGCGCCGGGTGCTGATCTTCGCCGCACTGCACGTCGCCGGACATCCGCAACTGGAGGGACGTACCGTCGCCGAAGCGTTCGCACCGGGCGCCTGGCGGGTGATCGCACTGGATACGGCCGAACCCGAGGACCGGCAACGCGACCTCGCGGCGGCACCCCGCTATGACGGAGCCGCCCGGCAACCGGCCCTGGTGTGGGAACCGCGCCCCGATTACGTCCTGCGGTCACAGGACCGCGTGGTGCTGGCCGTCACCCGCCAGGGCCTGGGTGAACTTCTCGCCGGTCATTCACCCGCCGATATGAACGGATCGCAGGGAGCTGACCGGTGAACCAGGCGGAGTCGTCGCCCGGACTCGAGCAGGCTCACTCAGCCCTCGCCGGGCCGCACGACGACGGCGTTGGCCTCGACACGTCCGCTGTGTTCGAAACGGAGGGTGAAGGGCACCAGGTCACCGGCCCGCCAGCGGGCTGTGGCCGGGACGGTCACATCACTGGTGAACGGTGACATGTCGAGCGTGCCACCCGCCGGAACCGGCAGGAACTCCGCGGCCTGCGGGTAGGCCGATCCCCGCCCGGTCATCCGGTGACGGCTGAGCGAGATCCCTGCGGTGACCGCGGAGGACGTCACCTCGACCAACCGGTCCCGCACACCGCCGGTGTTGGTGATCCGGAAGAACGCGGCGGTCCGGGGCACTCCCGGGGCCGGAAGGAAGAGCCGTGCGTCGGTGACGTCGATACGCGGAGGACTGCCCGCGTTGCCCGAGGCGGTCCACACGGCGAGGCCACCCAGCGCCAGGACACAGGCGCAGGCCGGAGCGACCGCGGCCCGCAGGGAGTCCGTGAGGCGACGGTGGCTGGGCGTCCAGGAGGGGTTCGTCATCGGGCGGGTCTCCACCTCGGTGTCGGGCCGCGGTCGCGGGCAGGCGGTCCACAAGCGGCGAACAGGGGCATCACAGTGGTGTCCGGGCGGCGGGCCGGGCAGGGCGTCCGCCAGTCGGTCTGCCGGTCGGTCTGCCGGTCGGTCTGCCGGTCGGTGACGGCTGCCAGACACGCAGTCGCAGGCTGTTGCCGACCACGAGCAGCGAGCTGGCCGACATCGCGGCCGCGGCCAGCATGGGGTTGAGCAGGCCGACCATGGCCAGCGGCACGGTCACGACGTTGTAGCCGAACGCCCACAGCAGGTTGGACCGGATCGTGCCCAGGGCACTACGGGCGAGGCTGACCGCGTCCGCCAGGGTCTCGATGTCACCGCGTACCAGGGTCACGTCGGCCGCCCCGATCGCCACGTCCGTGCCCGTGCCCATGGCGATGCCGAGGTCGGCGCCGGCCAGGGCGGCCGCGTCGTTGACACCGTCGCCGACGACGGCGACCCGGCAGCCCCGCTCCCGTAGCTCGCGGACGAGGGCGGCCTTGTCCTCCGGGGTACAGCGGGCGTGCACCTCCTCGATGCGGAGGTCGGCGGCGACGGCGCGGGCGGGCGCCTCCCGGTCGCCGGTGGCGAGCACGGGTCGCACCCCCAGGCGGCGGAGCCGGTCCACGGCCCGGTAGCTTCCCGGTCGCAGAACGTCCCCGATCTCGATCAGCGCCTCGGTCTCGCCGTCGACGCGGACCATGACCGGTGTGCGGGCGGCGGTCTCACTGGCCCGCAGCACCCGGGCCAAGGCGGGAGGCAACGCGTCGTCCGGGGCCAGGACCTCGATCAGCCGACCCGCCACCCGTCCGCGGACGCCCCTCCCCGGCAGCGCGAGGAAGTCGGCCACGGGCGGAAGCGGCTCCCCGGGAACGGTTCGCCGGGCATACGCGGTGATGGCACGCCCCAGCGGATGTTCCGATCCCTGTTCGACCGCGCCCGCCAGCCGGACCACTCGCTCCTCGCCGAGTCCGCCCGGCACGGCCGTGACCCGGGCGACGCTCATATGCCCGGAGGTGAGAGTGCCGGTCTTGTCGAGCACCACGGCATCGAGGTGCCGCAGTCCCTCCAGCGCCCGCGCCCCGCTGACCAGGACCCCGAGTTGGGCGCCCCGGCCGGTCGCCGCCATCAGGGCGGTGGGGGTCGCCAGGCCCAGCGCACAGGGGCACGCCACGACCAGGACGGCCACGCACGCGGTGATCGCTGCCTGTGGCTCGGCGCCGGCCCCGAGCCAGAATCCGAGCACCGTGACGGCCAGGGCGAGCACGACGGGGACGAAGACCCCCGCGACCTGGTCGGCGAGCCGCTGCGCCCGTGCCTTGCCCGCCTGGGCCTCGGTCACCAGCTGCGTGATACGGGACAGTTGTGTGTCGGCTCCCACCGCGGTGGCCCGTACGAGAATCAGCCCTCCGGCGTTGACGGCACCGCCGATCACCGGTGTCCCGGGGCCGACCTCCACCGGCTCGCTCTCCCCGGTCACCAGGGAGAGATCGACGGCCGAGCCGCCCTCCACGACCGTGCCGTCGGTGGCCAGGCGCTCCCCGGGCCGGACGGCGAAGACCTGACCGACCCTCAGTTGTCCGATCGGGATCAGGCGCTCGCCGTCGCCGTCGCGTACCGAGACCTCCTTGGCGGCCAGCCGGGCCAGTGAGCGCAGTGCCGCGCCGGTTCCCCGCCGGGCCCGTGCTTCCAGGTAGCGGCCCGCCAGGACGAACAGCGGTACGCCGACGGCGGCCTCCAGATAGATGTGGGCGACGCCGTCCGAGGCGGTGGGCACCAGGCTGAACGGCATCCGCATGCCGGGATCTCCGGCGCCGCCGCAGAACAGCGCGTAGGAGGACCAGGCGAAGGAAGCCACGACTCCCAGCGACACCAGGGTGTCCATGGTCGCCGCCGAGTGTCGCAGTCCGCGCGCCGCCCGCAGGTGGAAGGGCCAGGCTCCCCAGACGACGACGGGCGCGGCGAGTACGAAGCACAGCCACTGCCAGTTGCGGAACTGCAGACCGGGAACCATCGACAGGACCAGCACCGGCACCGCGAGCAGGGTCGTGATCACCAGCCGGTCCCGCTCCCGCCGGGCGTCCTCCGCCTCGTCCCCGTCCTCGTGCCGTCGCTTCCTGGGCGGCTCGGGGAGCGCGGCGGAGTAGCCGGCCTGCTCGACGGCCGCGATCAGCTGGTCCGGGCCGACTCCGGGCGGGTGGTTCACCCGGGCCCGGCCGGTGGCGAGGTTCACACTCGCCGTGACCCCGTCCAGTCTGGCCAGCTTCTTCTCGACGCGCCGCACACAGGCCGCACAGGTCATTCCGCCGACGGAGAGGTCGGTCACGACCGTCACAGAGGTCGATTCGGCGGCCATCAGCGCCCGCTTCCCTGGTCCGTGCCCATGCCGTCCATGTCCATGCCGCCGCCGTCGTGGCCGCCTCCCGAGCCGTCCTGCGTCGTGCCGGTGCCGTGCATGCCGGGGGCGACGGGCCCGACGCTCGTGCCGACGGCGTAGGAAGCGGCGAACACCACCACGAGCAGCAGGAGGAAGCCGCACAGCGCCGGCGGGGGCAATGCTCCGGACAGCGACGCGGCCGCCCTGCCTCGGGCGGGTCGGTGGTTCTGCTCCATGTGACGAAACTCCGATCGCTTCGTACGGCCTCAGCCAGTCCAGCCGTACCGGTAGAGGAGTCGGACCGGCCGGCACCCGAGTTCCGATGCCTTGCGGTGACGCGTGCCACAGCGGGGGCGCGGGCTCAGCCCTGTTCGTAATGGCTCGGTCTGCCGTGCCGGTGGACGAGGCGGCCGAGCTGTTCCGCGCGGGTGCGGGGCATGAGGGTCCAGGTGCCGTCGGTGCGGTGCAGGGCGGCGGAGTGCCAGGGGGTGGTCCAGACGTCGGGGGCGTCGAGGAGGCGGATGCCGAACTTCGGGGCGCCGATGGCCTGGGGGTGGATGGACAACCGGACGGCGCGAGGGTGGTGCTCGGCGATCAGAGCGCCCCAGGCGCGACTGCGCCGGATGACGCCGTACGCGCGTTTGCGGCATTCGCGCTGGAGGGCGGAGCGGGTGCCGGTGAAGTCCGCGGTGTCGTCGACGAGGAATCGGGTGATGCCCCGGTACAGGGCCAGGGTGTGGCCCTCGGAGCGGACCTCCGCCCGCAGCGCCTCCAGGGTGGGGGCGTACCGCTGGTGCACCCGGGCGCGCTTGGCGCCGTGGGGCAGGTCCCCCAGCACATCGCGCAGATCGAAGACGGAGAGGCGGTGCAGGCCCGCCTCCCGTATGAGGTGTCCGAGTGCGTCCGCGTAGCCGTCTATGTGGTCGTCCGGGACGCGGATGAGGTCTCCGAAGACATGGCCGTCGGAGCAGATGATCACGCGGGCGCCCGGCGTGTGGATCCGCTCGATCTCCCCGCACAGGGTGTTCAGGAAGCCGAGGGACAGGCGTTCGCCCTGGTCGGGGAGGTGGCCGAGGACCTTGGCGGGGTTGGGGGACTTGCAGGGGAAGCCGGGCAGGGTGAAGACCACGGGTTCTCCGGCGCGTACGAAGTCGGCGATCTGGCGCAGTTGGTGCGGGAACGCCACCACTCCCCCGGGCGCGGCGGTGGTCGTGCGGTGGTGCGGCAGGAGCAGGTTGAGGATGGCGGCGCTGATGCCGCTCGTGGAGCGGGTGTCCGGCGTAGTCGTCAGCGGCATGGATGGGGTCCTCCGTGAAGGTGTGCGACCGGGCATGCGGGCATGGCCGTATGGCGCCTCGGCGTGCCGCGCCGGGCGCCTACGGGTGGGAACGGGTGGGATCAGCCGGGACGATCAGGGGAGGCCGGTGGTCACCGGCGCCGGGTCAGATGCGCCGGTCGTAGCCGACGAGCAGGTGGTTGGTGCCCCGTCCGAGGACCGCCGGGATCCACTCGATGTCCCCGTCGTCGATGGCCAGGCACAGTCCGGGGAGGCGGGCCAGGAGGGTGTCCAGGGCGATCTGGAGCTCGGCTCGGGCGAGGGCGGCTCCGGGGCAGAAGTGGATGCCGTGGCCGAAGGCCAGGTGGGGGTTGGGCGAGCGGTCGAGGTCGAGTGCGTCGGGGTCGGGGAAGCGGCGCGGGTCGCGGTTGGCGGCGCACAGCGAGATGATCACTGAGTCACCGGCCGGGATCCTCGTACCGTGCAGGTCGCCGTCCTGGTCGAGGAAGCGCCATGTGGTCAGCTCGAAGGCGCTGTCGTGGCGGAGGAGTTCGTCGACCGCGCGGGGTGTCAGGTCCGGGTTGTCGCGCAGCCGGGCGAGCTCGGCGGGGTGGCGGAAGAGGGCGATCAGGTCGGTGGTGATCTGGTTGGTGACCGGCTCCTGGCCGGCCACGAGGAGCTGGAAGATCATCGAGTCCAGCTCCTCCGGCGACAGCTCTCGGCGGTCGCGGGCCACGACGAGGCCGCTGAGCAGGTCGTCCTCCGGGTGTTCGCGCTTGTGGGCGACGACGTCGGCGATGTAGCTCTGCAGTCCGTGCAGACGGGCCTCGTACAGCGGGCGTCCGGGGTCGGTGGGGCCCACCGGCTGGACGACCTTGCCCCAGTCGCGGTCGAAGCGGGCGGCCAACTCGGTTGGCAGGCCGATCACTTCGGCGAGGACCCGGAAGGGAAAGTGGGCGGCGAAGCCGGTGGCGAGGTCCGTGGGACCGGTTCCCGGGAGGGCGTCGACGAGGGCGTCGGCCAGCTCCTGGAAACGGGGCCTCAGTCGCTCGATACGGCGCGGGGTGAAGGCGTCGGTGACGAGGCGCCGCATGCGGGTGTGCCGGGGCGGGTCCTGGTGCAGGAGGTGGACCTGGAGCTGGGAGTGCTGTGGCTCGGGCATGATCGAGGCGCGGGCGCGCCAGTGGTCGTTGCCGCGGTCGTGGCTCTTGCCCAGGCGGTCGTCGTTCAGCGCGGCGTGGGCGGCCTCGTAACCGGTGACGAGCCAGGCGTGCACACCGCTGGGGAACAGGACGCGATGGACGGGACCGCTCTCCCGCATCCGCTGGTACAGCGGATAGGGGTCGGCCTTGTACGGGCAGCCCATGAGCGGGACCGGGTCGGGCAGGGGTTCGCGCGGGCCGTCCGCGTCCATGGCGGGCAGAGGCTCCTGGAGGGTCATGGCGGGCGCTCCTCAGAGGGCGAGGTCGGGCTGGTAGTGGTCGAGCCAGAGGGCGAGGTCGACGACGCGTTCGAGGCGCAGCCGGTGGCCCCACCGGAGTTGATCGGGCGCGGTGTCGAGGCAGGGCTTGATGCGGGTCTCGTCGGCGAGGGAGCGGACCCGGTCGTCGGCGAGCGCGTCGCGGGCCATGTCCTGAAGGCCGCGGTTGTAGTCGGGGTGGTGGGTGGCCGGGTAGTGGTTCTTGGGCCGGTGCAGCACCGACTCGGGCGCCAGCCCCGTGCCCGCCGCGCGCAGCAGGCTCTTCTCCCGGCCGTCGAAGCTCTTCAGCGCCCATGGGGAGGTGAAGGCATACTCGACGAGCCGGTGGTCGCAGTAGGGGACGCGTACTTCCAGGCCCTGTGCCATGCTCAGCCGGTCCTTGCGGTGCAGGAGCTGGCGCAGCCAGCGGGTGAGCGACAGGTGCTGCATCTCGCGCTGCCGGTGCTCGGTCTCCGACTCGCCTTCGAGGTGCGGTACGGCGGCCAGGGCGCCGCGGTATGTGTCCTCGCGGAACTCGCCGATGCGCAGGTCGAGTTCGGGGTTGAGCGGCATGGCGGCCTCGTCGCCGGTCACCAGCAGCCAGGGGAAGGTGGGCGCGGCGAGCGCCTTGGGGTCGTGGAACCAGGGGTAGCCGCCGAAGACCTCGTCGGCGGCCTCACCGGACACGGCGACGGTGGAGTGTTTCCGGATCTCCCCGAAGAGGAGGTAGAGGGAGGTGTCCATGTCGCCGACACCGATCGGCGAGTCGCGGGCCACGACCACGGCCTCGCGGTGCTCGGGGTCGAGCAGGGCACGCGGGTCCAGCACGACCGTGCTGTGATCGGTGCCGATGAACGCGCCCGCTTCCGTGGCGTACGGGGTGTCGTGTCCGGTGCGCAGGACGTCGCCGGTGAAGCTCTCGGCCTGGTCGCTGTGGTCGACGGCGTAGGAGCGGATGCGGGCGTCCGGGCCCTCGCGCAGCCGCAGTTCGTCAGCGAGCAGGGCGGTCAGGACGGTGGAGTCGATGCCGCCGGACATCAGGGAGCACAGGAGGACGTCGGCCTCCAGCTGGGCGCGGGCAGCGGTGCTCACCAGGTCGTGCACACGGGCGACGGTCGCGTCCCGGTCATCCGGGTGGACGCCGGCCCCCAGCTGCCAGTAGCGGCGTTCGCGGATGCCGTGCCGGTTCAGGAGGAGGAGACCGCCGGGCTCGACCTCCCGTACGCCCGACCACACTGTCGGACCGGTGTTGAACAGCAGGCTGTACGCCTCGCGCAGCCCGTCCGCGTCCACCCGGGGCCGTATCTCCGGGTGGGCGAAGAGTGCCTTGGGTTCGGAGGCGAAAGCCAGACCGCCGTCGACGGCCGCCCAGAACAGGGGCTTGACGCCCAGCCGGTCGCGGACCAGGAGCAGCCGCCGCTGCCGCTCGTCCCACACCGCGAACGCGAACATGCCGTCCAGGTGGTCGGCCACCGCCTCGCCCCACTCGGCGTAGGCGCGCGATACCACCTCGGTGTCACTGCGGGTCCGGAACTCGTGGCCCAGATTTCTCAGTTGGGCGCGCAGCTCATGGTGGTTGTAGATCTCACCGCTGTAGGTGAGGACGCTCGTCGGGGCATCCTGCCGGTCGGTCATCGGCTGTGCGCCGCCTTCGATGTCGATGACGGCCAGGCGACGGTGGCCGATCGCGGCGTGCTCGCCGAGCCAGACTCCGCCCGCGTCGGGCCCGCGCGGGGTGAGAGCGGCGGTCATGGCCTCGATGACCGGGGCCTGGGTGCGGGCGTCCTGGTGGAAGGACACCCAGCCGGTGATTCCGCACATGGGTACGCTCCTCGGTGAGGGCTGGGGATCGATGGCTCAGCGGGGTGTGGCGGGTGCCGCGTCGGTGGCGTTCCCGGGGAGGTTCGCCGGACCTCGGGCAGGCAGGGCGAGCAGTGGCACGGCGAGGCAGGCGGCGGTGGCGGCCAGCGCCAGGCCCGTCCGTGCGCCGCCGTCCGGGCCCGTCAGCCGCCAGGCCGCCGTGGCGAGAGCCGGGCCGAGCGTGAAGCCGAGGCTGCGGGCGAGCTGCACCGTGGAGCCGACCGTGGCGGCGCGGCCCGCCGGAGCGGCGCCCATGACCAGGGCCTGGGTGGGTCCGCCGGTCAGCCCCATGCCGAGTCCGGCCACGACCAGCCGCCAGGCCACCTCGGGCGGTGACCAGCCGTCGCCCGGCAGGACGAGCAGCAGCAGCCCGGTGGCGGTGAGGGCGGCACCGGTGACCGCGACGGGCCTGGCACCGTAGCGGTCGGCGAGCCGTCCGCCGAGCGGGCCCGCCAGCCCCATGCCGAGGGGGAAGGCGAGCACGGTCAGGCCCGTGGTGGTCGCGCTGACGTCCTCGTCGTGCTGGAGGTGCAAGGCGACCACGTAATGCATGGCGGCGAAGCCCACCGCCAGCGCCAGCACCGCGCCGTGCACCCGCAGCAGCCCCGCCGCCCGCAGCACATCGGTCACCGGACGGCCGCCCGGACCCCGCAGCCACCACCACAGCGGCGGTACGGCGACGAGGGCGAGAGTGAGCCAGGCGGGCGCGTCGGAGACCAGGGTCAGGGCCAACAGCAGGATCGTTACTCCGGTAGCCACCAGGGCCGTATCGGCAAGGGAACGGCGGTCCGGGCCGCGCGGGCGCCCGCCCCGGGGCATCGCCCGCCACACCACTGCCAGCGCCGCCAGACAGAGCGGGATCTTGACCAGGAAGATCCAGCGCCAGCCCAGATGGTCCAGGACCAGCCCTCCGACCGCCGGTCCGATGACGGCGCCCAGGGGGCCGAGGGTCGCCGGCACGCTCATCGCGCGCCCGCGCAGCTCCGGCCGTACGGAACGGACCGCCAGCACCGGCATCAGCACGAACAGCACGGCGCCGCACGCGCCCTGTCCGATCCGGGCGGCGATCAGCCAGAACGCCCAGGGGGACGCGGCAGCGAGCGCGCTGCACAACCCGAAGCCGGCGGTCGCGGCCAGCAGCGCGGGGCGGACGCCCATGTCGTCGAGCCAGCGACCGACGGGCAACAGCAGTGCGACGACCGGGAGTTGATAGCCCAGGATCACCCACTGCGCCGCCGCGGCCGACACCCCCAGGCCCTCGGAGATGTCCGCGAGCGCCACGTTCACGATGTTCATGTCGAGCATCGCCACGAACGACAGCACGCCTGCCACGAACACCAGGAGCCAGCGGTCGTGGACCTCGGATACGTCCCCGGGCCGCTCCGACACGTCCCCGCGCCGCTCCGCACCCGAAGCATCGTCCGTCATGCGCTCTCCCGATGGTCGAAGGCGATCAGCGGGTCCCCGGTCAGTGGGTGCTCGATCACGGCCGCGCGCACGCCGAACACCTCGGCCAGCAGGGCCGGCCGCAGCACGTCGCGGGGTGCTCCGGAGGCGACCACGCGGCCGTCGTGCAGGACGTGGAGCCGGTCGCACACGGAAGCGGCGGCATTGAGGTCATGCAGCGAGACCAGGGTCGTACGGCGGCGGCCGCGCAGCAGGGCGAGCAGTTCGACCTGGTGGCGGATGTCGAGGTGGTTCGTCGGCTCGTCCAGGACCAGTACGTCCGTCCCTTGGGCGAACGCGCGAGCCAGCAGCACGCGTTGGCGTTCGCCGCCGGACAGCTCGGTGAAGCGGCGGGCGGAGTGGTCCGCCATGCCGACATCGGCGAGGGCACGGGCGACCATGTCCCGGTCGGCGGCGTCCTCCCCGGCGAACGCCCGCTTGTAGGGGGTGCGCCCCATGGCGACGACCTCACCCACGGTCAGCTCGAAGTCCTCACCGCGCTCCTGCGGAAGGGCGGCGATATGCCGGGCCGACCGGGCGGGGCTCAGCTCGCGGATGTCGGTGCCCTGGAGCAGAACGCGCCCGGCGGCGGGCTTCAGATGCCGGTACACGGTTCGCAGGAGGGTGGACTTGCCGCTGCCGTTGGGCCCGACCAGGCCGGTGATCTCGCCCGCGGCCGCGATGAGGTGGGCACCGGCCACGACCGTGCGTCCGGCATACGCGACATTCAGGTCCTCGATGTCGATCCTCAACCGACGCTCCCCCGGTCCGTCCTCGGCTCCCGCTTCCTCGGGCAGGACCGCCCCTTCTGCCCTCCGTCCGGTCCTCAACTCCCGCTCCCCAACCGCCGGTCCAGCAGATACAGCAGCGCCGGAGCGCCGATCAGCGAGGTGACGACCCCGACCGGCAGTTCCTGCGCCTCCATGGCCGTGCGGCACACGAGGTCGACCACCACCAGCAGCAGCGCGCCGAAGAGCGCCGACACGGGCAGCAGGCGACGGTGGTCACCGCCGACCACCAGACGGCAGACGTGGGGGACCATGAGCGCGACGAAGGCGATGGCCCCGGAGACCGCGACGAGGACACCGGTGAGCAGGCTGGTGACCGCGAACAGCTCACGGCGCAGCCGTACGACGTCGATGCCGAGCCCGGCGGCCGTCTCATCACCCATCAGCAGCGCGTTGAGCCCCCGGGCCCGGGCCTGGAGCAGCAGCAGGACCGCCGGAACCGCCACCGCCGGGGCGGCCAGCAGGGGCCAGCTCGCGCCGCTCAGGCTGCCCATGAGCCAGAACAGCACACTGTGCGTCTGCTGCTCGTCCCCGGCCTGGAGGACGAGGTAGCTGGTGAAGCCGGACAGGAACTGCCCGATGGCCACCCCGGCGAGCACCAGTCTGAGCGGTGCGAACCCCCCGCCGCGCCGGGCCACCGCCCAGACGAGAGCGAAGGTGGCCAGGGCCCCCGCGAACGCGGCGCCGGACAGGCCGAGACCCAGAGCGCCCCCGGTGCCGAGGCCGAGGACGATGGCGGCGACGGCGCCGAGGGAGGCGCCGTTGGAGACGCCCAGGAAGTACGGGTCGGCCAGCGGGTTGCGGACGAGGGCCTGCATCGCCGTACCGACCAGACCGAGCCCGGCACCCACCAGCGCGGCCAACAGAGCGCGAGGAAGGCGCAGTTGCCAGACGATCAGATCGTTCGTGCCGGGCCTGGGGGCATGGCCGGTCAGTCTGCGCCAGACCACGCTCCACACCTCACCCGGCGGGATCGATGTGGAACCCCAGGCGACCGCCGCGGTGAGGGCCGCGAGCAGCCCGACCGCGAGGAGCAGCGCCAGCGGCCCGGCGGGCACGGAACGCCGCGTGCGCGCGGGGGCGTCGGTGGCGCCATCGGTGGTGCCCTTACCGCTCACCGTGATATCGAGCACGGTCAGCCGACCTTGCCCGGGTAGACGGTCTTGCCCGGGTAGAGGGTCTTGGCGATCTTCTGGACGGTGTCGGCGTTCTCGACGCCGGCGATGGTGGTCTGCTCGGAGCCGATGCGCAGGAAGTGGCCTTCCCTGACGGCCTTCAGGCCCTTGGTGGCGGAGTTCGACTCGAGCCACTTCCGCGCCTCGTCGAACGCCTTCTCGTTCGCCGCCTCGCTGCCCCGGTTACGGACGCCCAACTGGATCCAGTCCGGGTTCCTGGAAATGACATCCTCCCAGCCGACCTGCTTGTAGTCGCCGTCGCAGTCGGCGAAGACATTGCGGGCACCGGCCAGCGTGATCACCGCGTTGGCGACCTGCCTCTTGCAGACGGCGGTGGGCTGCTTGGTACCGGCGTCGTAGTCGAAGAAGAAGTACGTCGGCCGCTCATCCTCCGCCGTCTCGCCGACCGCCTTCCGGACGGCGCCCACCTTCTCCTTCATGCCGTCGACGAGTTCCTTCGCCTTCGCGCTCGTACCGGTGACCGCGCCGAGGGAGGTGATGTCGGCCTCCACCGCGGACAGCTCGGTCAGCGCGCTCTTGTTCCGTGCCGCACAGGCGGTGGACTTGAGGTAGATGTGCTTGATCCCGGCCGCCTTGTACTCCTCCTCCGTCGGAGCGTCGCCCATGCCGCCGCCCATGTTCATCGAGGCGAAGGTGTCGATGTACACATCCGCGCCGGAGCCGAGGAGCTTCTCCTTCGGGATCACGGACTGGGCGAGCACCTTCACCTTCCGCGCCCGCGCGTCGAGTTCACCGGGCAGCGTGCCCTTGCCGGGCGGGAAGCCGGTGCCGAGCACCTTGTCACCGGCGCCCAGGCGGAGCAGCAGCTCCAGGCTGGAGGCGTTACTGGTGACGATCTTCTCGGGAGCCTCCGAGAACGTGGTCTCGGCGCCCGTGCAGTCGGTGACGGTGACCGGGTAGTCGCCGGTGGCGGGCTTCTCGGCGCCGGCACTCGCCTCGTCGCCGCCCCCACTGCCGCCTCCGTCGCCACAGCCCGCCACGAGGAGGCCGCCCAGCACGACGGCCGTCGTACCCCACCACACACGAGAACGCATCGAAACTCTCCTGGATCCACTTGGCGCACAGGGGGGAACGTCGCCCCGGTCCAGTAGTCGTGGCGGATATGGCATCGGTTCCCGCCCACGCGTCGGACGAGAAGGTCACCGCCGATCAGCTCTCCCAGGCGCATCCCCGCCTCGCCGTGGCCACCGCACACCCCCTCCGGGGTCCGCGTGGGAGCATCAGCCGCCAGGTCAGCCGGTGGTGGGCGGTGCGTGGAACGCCGAGGCCAGCAGGGTGATCAGACGTTCGGCGTCGGCGTTCGCGGTTGTGGCCGCGACGGCGCGGCCCGGGTGGAGATCGGTGAGGACACCTGACTGATAGAGGCCCAGCAGGCCGACCATGGAGCGATAACGGAAGCCGACCTCGTCCGGGGACAACTGGGGAAGCGCGGCCTGCAGGGCTTCGAGGTATCGGCCCTCCACGGGACTGACCTCCGCCCCGAAGAGGCGTCGGATGGCCGGGTCGCGCTCGGCCATCACACGGCCGAGGAACCGGGCGACGTCCGTGCCGCGTTCACCGCTCCGCTCCACGAGACGCGCGCCGGTCAGGACGAAGGCGCGCACCAGTTCCTCCACGGTGGGCTGGTGACCGGAGGTGCGCAGTTCCTCCAGCAGGCGCATGCGCTCACCGTTGACCACGGCCATCGTGCGCTCGACGACCGCGCGCAGCAGCCCTTCTTTGGAGCCGAAGTGGTAGTTCACCGCTGCCACGTTGGCGTCGGCCTCGACCGTCACCGCCCGCAGTGAGGTGGCAGCGAAGCCCTGCTCACCGAAGAGCCGCTCCGCGGCGTCGAGGAGGCGTTCGCGAGTGGAGACGTGGCGGGGCTGGTCCGCGGGCGAGCGGGGTCCGCTCTCGGCGGAACGGGTCTCGTTCATCCCCTCAAGTTTAAACGAACGCTTGATTCAAACAAGAAGCCCATGCTCTACTTTAAACGATCGTTTTAAACAGTTGCTTGAGTGGAGTGATCGTCATGCGGCAATCCACGGCTCCGCCGGCCGTGCGACCTGGGGCCGCCCACCGGAAAGCCGTACTCGCGGTGATGTGTCTCGCCCTCGCCGTTGTGGTCGGCATGCTCGCCTCGCTCTTGGTGGCGGTGCCCGACATGGCACGCGATCTGCGGGCCACCGAGTCGGAGCTGCAATGGATCATGAATGCGTACGGGGTGGCCTTCGCCGGCCTGCTGCTCTTGGGTGGTGCGCTCGGCGACCGCTATGGCCGCAAGGGGGTCCTGCTCACAGGTCTCGCTCTCTTCGCCCTGGCCTCGGGCGCCGTCGTCCGGACCGACGACGTGGATCTGGTGATCAGCCTGCGCGGCCTGGCGGGCGTGGGCGCTGCCCTGGTCATGCCGATGACCCTGTCGATCATCACCAACGTCTTCCCGCCCGATGAACGCGGCCGGGCGGTCGGCATCTGGTCCGGGGTCAGCTTCGGCTCGGCACTGCTGGCCGTACTGATGGCCGGCGGGCTGCTGGAGGCATACTCCTGGCGTTCGGTGTTCGTGGCGAACGCCGGACTCGCCACCCTCGCCCTGGTGGTCGCGGCCATCCTCGCGCCCACCTCGAAGAACGCCGAACCCATACGGCTTGACGTGGTGGGCGCACTGCTGTCGGTCGTGGGCGTCGGGGCGCTGGTCTTCGGCATCGTGCAGGGCCCGGAAAGCGGCTGGTCCGACAGAGCGGTACGCACGGGCTTCGCGGTGGGCGCCACCGGCCTCGCGGCGTTCATCGGCTGGGAGCTGAGGAGCGCGCAGCCGCTGCTCGACATACGGGTGTTCCGGATACGGGGCGTCGCCGCGGGCTCGCTCGTCATCACCGCCGAGTCGATCGCGATGTTCGGCTTCTTCTTTCTCGGCCTTCAATATCTGCAGCAGATCCTCGGCTACTCGCCGCTGCACTCCGGGCTCGCCCTGGTCGCGATGGCCGTCGGCGCGATGATCTTTTCACCCGCGGCCCCCGCGTTCGCCCGACGGAGCGGCATGCGTGCCGTGATGGGGCTGGGCATGGCTCTGATCGCCGCGGGTCTGGGGCTACTGGCAGTCACCGTTGACGGAGGAGGCATCTGGCCCTTCCTCGCCAGTACCACCCTGCTCGGCGCCGGGATCGCTTTCGCCGCGACCCCGGCCACGGAGGCCATCGTCACCGCGCTACCGCCCGAGAAGCAGGGGGTGGCTTCCGCACTGAACGACCTCACCCGTGAACTGGGCGGAGTGCTCGGGATCGCCGTCCTCGGTAGCGTCTTCAACACCACCTACCGCTCCGACACGGGCGACGCGGTGGACGGCCTGCCCCCTGAGGCGGCCGAAGCGACCCGCGGCTCCCTGACCGGCGCGCTGCATACGGCGGCGGAACTCGGCGGACGACCGGGTGCCCATCTGGCCGACGCGGCCCGCGAGGCATTCGCCGCCGGTATGGCCAACGCCCTGCTCGGGGGCATCGGCGTCGTGGTCCTCGGTGCCGTCGCGGCGGTGGGGCTCCTATCCCACCGCCGCCGCTGACCCCCGGCTCCGTCGCCTCTCGCCTTGCTTCGGTAACGTCGAGGGAGGCACAGGGGACCACCTTCCGGCACCCGCCCTGCCGAATGCCACCATCACCCCGCGCCGGAATCCCCCGCGCCGCTGACCCCATTCCCTGCCATTGACCCCATTGCCCCATCCGAAAGGCTTCCCAATGCTGATGTCAAGCCGCTGCCGTGACAGTTGGTGTGGCTTGGTAGCACGCTCCGTCGCGGATCATGGCCCACAGGACATTG
>NZ_JBHYVB010000047.1:27364-61632 GCF_042750115.1 Streptomyces sp. NPDC059455 | reverse complement strand
CGGATGGCCTGGCCGCGCTCCTCGGGGCGCTGGAGGCCGGCGATCCGGTGGCGCTGCGCACGCTGGAGGCGGCCGGCACCCATATCGGCACCGTGCTGGCGGCGGTGTGCAACGCGGTCGGCCCCGGGGTGATCGTGCTCGGCGGCGAACTCGCCGCGGCCGGCCCACCGCTCTTCGAGCCGGTCGAACGGGCGCTGCGCGCACACATCATGCCGATCTCACGGGACCGTGTGGACCTGAGGCCGGCGGCGCTCGGCGAGGCCGGTGGCGCCTTGGGCGGTATCGCCCTTGTCCTGCGTGAATCCCCCCTGCTCAGCCATTACCCGGCCCGTCCGGGCTGATCCGGCCCGGTCCCGGGCCGAAGAGGAGGACCCATGTACCCCGCGAGGCGTCCATGACGGTGGTCACCGCGCCCGAGAAGACCCCCACGACACCGCAAGCGCCACGCGGCGCACGACGCACCGTCCACCCCCTCGTGTTCAATCTGATCGCCCTCGTCCTGGCCATCGCCCTCTGGGCGCTGACCGCCGCGGCGGGGCTCGCGGACATCCCCGGACCGCTCTCCGTGAGCTCCCGAGCGCGGGAACTGCTCTCCGACGGAACCCTCACCGAGGACGCGCTGGCCAGCCTCCAGCGGGTGCTCCTGGGGTTCGCGCTCGGCACTCTGGCCGCCGTGCCCGTGGGATTTCTGATGGGCTGGTATCCGGTGGCCCGGGGCTTGCTGGAGCCGTACGTCCAGTTCTTCCGCACGATCCCGCCACTCGCGCTGATCCCGCTGGTGATCGTGTTGATGGGCATCGGCGAGACACCGAAGATCTTCGTCATCTTCCTGGCGGCGTTCATGTCCTGTGTGGTGGCCGCCTTCCAGGGGGTGACCGGAGTGGACCGGACGCTGATCGACGCGGCGCGGGTGCTCGGCGCCTCGGACCGGACCGTCTTCCTCAAGGTGGTCATCCCGGCGTCCACGCCGTTCATCCTGGTGGGCATGCGCATCGGGCTCGGCGCGGCCTGGGCGACCGTGGTGGCGGCCGAGATGATCGGCGCCCAGAAGGGGCTCGGTTTCGAGATGGTCCACGCCCAGACCTACTACGACGTTCCCACGATCTTCGTGGGTCTGATCAGCATCGGCGTCATCGGCCTGGTCATGGACCGTCTGTTGCTGCTGGCCGAACACCGTCTCACCGCGTGGCAGGAGCGTCGATGAGCCCCAAGATCTCTTTTCGGGACGTGGTCAAGACGTACCCGATGAAGGGCGCCACCTTCACCGCCCTCGGTCAGGTCTCCCTGGACATCGGGGACCGGGAGTTCGTCGCGGTCGTCGGCCCGTCCGGCTGCGGCAAGTCCACCCTGCTGTCCATGGTGGCCGGACTGGTCGAGCCCACCTCCGGCACGGTCACGGTGGACGGCGCGCCGGTCGCCGGGCCGGGGCCGGACCGTGGGGTGATCTTCCAGCAGTACGCGCTGTTCCCGTGGCTGACGGTGCGCGGCAATGTCGAGTTCGGGCTGAAGCTGGCACACGTCCCCGCCGGGGAGCGCCGCAGGCGCGCCGATCACGCCATCGAGCTGGTCGGGCTCGCCGACTTCGCCGACGCCCTGCCCAAGACCCTCTCCGGGGGGATGAAACAGCGCTGCGCCATCGCCCGGGCCTATGCCGTGGACCCCGAAGTCCTGCTGATGGACGAGCCGTTCGGGGCGCTGGACGCGCTGACCCGGGTGCAGTTGCAGGACCAGTTGCTGGACACCTGGACTCAGGAGCGGCGCACCGTCCTGTTCATCACCCATGACGTCGACGAGGCGGTGTATCTGGCCGGTCGGGTGGTCGTGATGGCCGCGAGGCCCGGCCGGATCCACCGGGTCATCGAGGTGGACCTCCCCTATCCGCGGACCGAGGAGATCCGGCTCTCCCCGGAGTTCGCGCGCATCCGCAACGACGTCTGGACTCACGTCTACCACCAGTCACCGGCCGGCTCCGCCGCCTGACCTCGCTTCCCAACCGCACTTCTTTCTCGAAAGGACTCACCCGAGATGAGGATGAGCCGACGCGACTTCATGATCTCACTCTCCGCGACCGGGGCAGCACTGTCGGTGGCGGCGTGTTCGTCCTCCGGCCGCGGTGGCTCCGCGGTCAGGTTCGGCTATATCGCCGACTACAACGGCGCGAGCCTGCTGGCCATCGCCGAGGAGCGGGGCCTGTGGAAGAAGCACGGTCTGACCGCCGAGCCCAAGGTGTTCGTCAACGGCCCGGTCCAGATCCAGGCCCTGCGCACCGGCGATCTCGACTACGGCTACATCGGGCCGGGCGCCCTGTGGCTGCCCGCCTCCGGCAAGGCCACCATCGTGGCCATCGACACCCTCACCTACGCCGACCGGGTCATCGCCAGGCCCGGTATCACCTCGATCCAGGGTCTGAGAGGGAAGAAGGTCGGCGTCCCCGAGGGCACTTCCGGTGAGATGGCGCTCAATCTGGCGCTCCAGAAGGCCGGGATGACCATGAAGGACATCTCGAAGGTGGTGATGGACGCGCCCACCGTCGTCTCCGCGTTCTCCTCCGGGCAGATCGACGGCGCCGGGATCTGGTATCCGCTCATCGACACCATCAAGGAGAAGGTGCCGGGGATGAAGGAGGTGGCGAGCACCGAGGACCTCCCCGGCTCCTCCTTCCCCACCGCCTTCGTCTCCGCCGCCAAGGCGAAGCCGGAGCGCGATCAGAAGGTCGTGAAGGTCCTGCAGGAGGCCAACGACTGGCGGGCCGCGCACGCCAAGGAGTCCATCGCGCTGGCCGCGAAGCTGCTCAAGGCCGATGAGGCGAAGGTCGCGGCGGACGCGGAGCATGTGAAGACGATGACGACCGCCGAGCTGGTGGCCAGGACCAAGGACGGCACCGTCGAGAAGTGGCTGGACGGCATGAGCCAATTCTTCGTCCGGACCGGGCAGCTGCCGAAGGCCCCCGACCCGTCCTCGTTCTACGCCGGTGACCTCTACACAAAGGCAGCCGCCCGATGAACCTGCTGTTCCTGATGACCGATCAGCACCGCGTCGACACCCTCGGCTGTTACGGCAATCCGCATGTGGCCACGCCGAACCTCGACCGGCTGGCGGCGACCGGCACCCGCTTCGACCGCTGCTACACCCCCACCGCCATCTGCACCCCGGCCCGCGCCAGTCTGCTCACCGGGCAGGCGCCCTTCCGCCACCGGCTGCTGGCCAACTACGAGCGCAACGTCGGCTATCTGGAGGATCTGCGCGAGGACGCGTTCACCTTCCCCGGCGCCCTGGCCGAGCGCGACTACCAGCTCGGCCTGGTCGGCAAGTGGCATGTCGGCACCCACCGCAACGCCGCCTCGTACGGCTTCGACGGACCCGATCTGCCCGGCTGGCACAACCCCGTCGACCACCCGGACTACGCGGCGTATCTGAAGGAGCGGGGCCTGCCGCCGTACCGGATATCCGATTCCGTACGCGGCACCACGCCCAACGGCAATCCGGGCAATCTGCTGGCGGCGCGGCTGCACCAGCCGGTGGAGGCCACCTTCGAGCACTATCTGGCCACCCGCGCCATCGAGCAGTTGGAGCGCTACGCCGCGGACGGGCGGCCGTTCTTCCTGGCCACCCACTTCTTCGGGCCGCATCTGCCGTATCTGCTGCCCGACGCGTACTTCGACCGCTACGACCCCGACCTGGTGGACCTGCCCGTCTCGATCGCCGAGACCTTCGAGGGAAAGCCACCGGTACAGCGCAACTACAGCGCCCACTGGACCTTCGACACCATCCCCATCGAGGTCACCCGCAAGCTGATCGCGGTCTACTGGGGCTATGTCACGCTGATCGACGAGCAGATCGGGCGCATCCTCACCCGCCTCGACGAACTCGGGCTGACCGATGACACCTCGGTGTTCTTCACCGCCGACCACGGCGAGTTCACCGGCGCCCACCGGCTGCACGACAAGGGCCCGGCGATGTACGAGGACATCTACCGCATCCCCGGCATCATCCGCATCCCCGGGGAAGCCCCCCAGGTGCGCCAGGAGTTCGTCAGCCTCACCGACTGCACCGCCACCATTCTGGACCTCGCGGGCTGCGACACCTCACCGGCCGTGGACAGCCGATCCCTGGTGCCGCTGGTGCGGGGTGAGCATCCGCGGTGGCCGGCCGAGCTGCTCGCCGAGTTCCACGGCCACCACTTCCCGTATCCGCAGCGGATGATCCGCGACGAGCGCCACAAGCTCATCGTCAACCCCGAGTCGGTCAACGAGCTGTACGACCTGGACACCGACCCCCATGAGCTGACCAACCGCTATGAGCACCCCGAGCTGCTGCCCGTGCGCCGCCGTCTGATGCGCCGCCTGTACGACCTGCTGCGGGAGCGCGGCGACAACTTCTACCACTGGATGACCCCGATGTTCGACATCGGAGATCTGGACTACGACCCGAGCCTGAGCTCCTTCGAGCCGGAAGGGACCGCGTAGATGAGACGAAGCCGTAGACGAAGCCGTAGACGAAGCCCTCGGCACAGCCCCGGCACACTCGTCGCCGCGCTGCTGTGCGCGCTGCTGGCCGGGCTGTTGCCCGCGGCCCGGGCGACGGCCGCCCAGCGCCCGGCGGCGGAGCACAACATGACGGCCCACCAGGCGCCCACCTACCAGAACCCCCTCACGGCCGGAGTGGTCGACACCTTCCCCGACCCGGTGATGATCCGGGGCAAGGACGGCCTGTGGTACGCGTACGGCACCCAGAACCCGGTGTTCCAGAGCAAGGGCGAGGACGGTGAGCGGATGCTGCCCATCCTCCGCTCGGCCGACCTGGCGCACTGGGAGTACGCCGGGGAGGTCTTCACCCCGGAGTCCAAACCCGCCTGGCACAAGGGCGCCCGGCTGTGGGCCCCCGACATCCGCTATGTGAACGGCCACTACAACCTCTACTACTCGGTGTCCTCCGAGAACACCGTCGGAGTGGCGACCGCGCCCACCCCCACCGGCCCCTGGACCGACCGGGGAGCCGTGCTGCCCTCGCCGAGCGGCTGCGCCACCGACAACATCGACCAGGCCCAGTTCACGGACGAGGGCGGTCAGCCCTATCTGTACTGGGGCAGCTACGACACGATCTGCGTGGCGAAGATGAACGCCGCCCGCACCCGCATCGAGGGCGCGGTGACCGAAGTGGCGCAGGGCCGCCGGATGGAGGGCGGGTTCGTCGTCCGGCGCGGTGGCCACTACTACCTGTTCTACTCCGACGCGGGCTGCTGCGACGGCGCCTACAGCGGCTATCAGGTCAAGGTCGGCCGGGCGACCAGCCCGACCGGGCCCTTCGTGGACGACCAGGGTGTTCCGCTGACTGCCGCCACCAGCAAGGGCGGTGTGGTGCTCACCGCGAACGGCAACGGCTGGATCGGCCCCGGGCACAACGCCCTCCAGACCGATCTGTCCGGCCAGGACTGGCTCGTCTGCCACGCCATCTCCTCCGACGACCCGGATCTGAAACCGGCCGCGGGCGGCACGCTGAAGCTGTCCAAGCGGCCGATGCTGATGGACCGGCTGGACTGGATCGACGGCTGGCCGGTGGTACGGGCGGGGGCCGGCGCCTCCCAGGGCGCACAGCGGGCCCCGGTGGCCTCCTGGACCGCGGGCGGCACCTTCAACGACGGCTCTCTGAAAGGGTGGCACGGCGGTGGGGGCACCGGCACCGACCGCTGGAGCGTCGGTCATGAGCAGGACGCCCGAGGCTTCGTCACACCGCGCGGGAATCCCACCGACCCCGTCTACCTGGTCTCGGACCGGTCCGCCCCGGCGGCCCGGCGCGCCGAGGCCGATCTGCGGGTCACCTCGGCCACCGGCGCGGCCGGGCTGCTGGCCGGCTACACCGGCCCGGACGACTTCGTGGTGGCGTGGCTGGACCGGCGGCGCGACGCACTGGTGACGGACGTACGGGTCGACGGCCGCAGCCGTGGCACCCGTACGACCCCGCTGCCGCCGGACTTCGCCTGGGACACCTGGCACAACGTGGCGGCGGAGATCCGTGGCACCCGGTTGACCGTGGAGGTGAGCGCGGACCGGCTGCGGGACGCGGTGGCCACCCAGGAGCGGCCGCTGCCCGCGGCGGCGGTCCGCTCCGGCAAGGTCGGCGTGGCCGCCCGGGGCGCCGGTGCGGCGGCCGACAACGTGGGGGCCGCGGCGCTCCACACACCGGTCACCAGCCGCGTCCCCGAGCATGCGCCCGGCCCGCCGCTGCCCGCCTACAGCGATGACTTCGACACCGCCACCGTCCCCGGCACCACCGCGGATTCTCCGTGGTCCTGGGTGCGCGGACCGGCGTCCGGGGTCGCTATGTCCGATGGCACTCTCTCCTGGCCCACTCAGGGTGCCGAGCTCTATCTCGGCAGCAATACGGCGTCGGTGCTGACCCGGGACGCTCCCCCGGGCGACTACACCGTGGAGACCAGGCTCCGGTTCGCTCCGGGGCGGACCAATCAGCAGGCCGGGCTGGTGTTGTACGGAAACGACGACCGCTACTTCAAGCTGGTGCACGCGGTGCTCCCGGTGAGCCACGCCGAGGGGAAGGCCACGCATATCACCGAGTTCGCGAAGGAGGGCGAGCGTCCCACCACCACACCGCCGACGCCGGTGGCCTACGGGCCGATGTTCGGCGGCCCGCCCGCGGACACGCTGTGGATGCGGCTGTCGTACCACGCCGACACCGCACGGGACGAGACCGAGGTGCGCGCCGCCACCAGCACGGACGGTGTGCACTGGGTCCACACCGGCGTCTGGACCCTGCCGACCGTGAGCAAGCTCAGGATCGGCCTGGTCGCGCAGAACACCGCGGGCGCGGTCGCGCGGTTCGACTATCTGCACACCTATCGCGGCTGACCGGCCGAGTGGACCCCCGTCCTATGCTGATCACCGTTGTTGACGCGAGACGGGGGCCACTTCGGTGGCCGGAAAAGGTGAGAGAGCGTGGCCAAGCCTGTACATGCGGCTATCGGGGACGTGTGGATCACATGTGTGTTCTGCAAGGGCGATCTCTTCCGGGACCGCGAGGTGAAGCTCAACAGCACCGGCATGGAGCTGTTCAAGTTCGGCTGGGCCAACGAATCTGCCACCGGGTTGATCTGCTGGAACTGCGGCTATGTGCACCTCTTCGCCAACAAGGACGTCGAGCTGTACAAGGTGAGGAAGGGCGAGATCTAGCCAGCCCCACCAACGGCCGTCCGAGGTCATGGCAAAAGTTGCTGCGCGGGATCTTTACATCGATGTAAACGGGTGATGGCATACCCCTGCCCGGTCAAATCCCCCGCCCTCCCGGAGATCCCATGGCCCACCCGGACATCACCTCGCCCGGAGTGTCGAACGACGTTCCACGACCCGAATATCCCCGGCCCAGTTTCGTCCGTGAGGACTGGCTCAATCTCAACGGCGCCTGGCAGTTCGCCTTCGACCCCGGCGACAGCGGACTCGAGCGCGGCCTGGTGCACCAGGAGCTGGAGGGGCGGATCCTGGTCCCGTTCTGCCCCGAGTCCGAGCTGTCGGGGATCGGGGACACCGACTTCCACCCCGCGGTCTGGTACCGGCGCACGGTCCGGATACCGGCGGGCTGGGCCGGCCGGCGGGTGCTGCTGCACTTCGGGGCCGTCGACCACGACGCCACCGTGTGGGCCGACGGCCGCGAAGTGGCCCGGCACAGCGGCGGCTTCACTTCCTTCACCGCCGATCTCGGCGTGGTGGCGGGCGCGACCGGCGGCGACGCGGAGGTGGTGATCGTGGTACGGGCCCGGGACGCCCGCCACGGCGCTCAGGCGCGCGGCAAGCAGGCCACCGACTACGCCAACAGCGACTGCCACTACACCCGCACCACCGGCATCTGGCAGACGGTGTGGGCGGAGCCGGTGCCCGAGGTCCATCTGCGCAGGCCGCGGATCACCCCCGACCTCGCGTCCGGGGCCTTCCACCTCGAACTGCCGCTCAGCGCGAACCGTCCGGGCCACCGGATCACGGCCCGGGTGAGCGACGCGGACGGCGAGACGGTGGCCGAGGCGAGCGTCCGCGCCGACCTGGATCTGGCCCCCCGTCTGGTGCTCACGCTGCCCGAGGACCGGCGCCGGACGTGGTCTCCGGAGGACCCCCATCTGTACCGGGTGCGGATCGAGCTGCTGGACGGTGCCGGCGAGGCCGTGGACCGCGCCGAGTGCACCGCCGGGCTGCGGTCGGTGGCCATCGACGGCAAGCGGCTGCTGCTCAACGGCCGCCCGGTCTTCCAGCGGCTCGTCCTGGACCAGGGCTGGTACCCGGACGGGCTGATGACCGCGCCCGACGACGCCGCCCTCGTCCGGGACATCGAGCTGTCGCTGGCCGCGGGGTTCAACGGGGCGCGGCTGCACCAGAAGGTGTTCGAGGAGCGTTTCCTGCACCACGCGGACCGGCTCGGCTATCTCGTCTGGGGCGAGTTCGGCGACTGGGGAGCCAGTACCGGGCGCACCACGGCGGACAACCAGCGGCCCACCGCCGGATTCATCGCCCAGTGGCTGGAGGCCGTGGAGCGGGACTACTCGCATCCGTCGATCGTGGGCTGGTGCCCGCTCAACGAGACGCACCAGGAGCTCCACGACCGGCAGACCGTCCTGGACGATGTCACCCGGGGCATGTTCCTGGCCACCAAGGCCGCCGACACCTCCCGTCCGGTGCTGGACGCCTCCGGCTACTCCCACCGCGTGGCCGAGACCGATGTGTACGACTCGCACAGCTATGAGCAGGACCCGGAGGCGTTCCGCCGTCAGATGGCGGGGCTGGACAAGGACGACCCTTATCTCAACCCCGACAACCGGGGGAACCCCGGAAGGAAGGACACCGATGCGGTGTGGTCGCTGCCGTACCGCGGCCAGCCCTACTTCTGCAGCGAGTTCGGCGGCATCTGGTGGAATCCGGAGGAGGCGGACGCCGCGGCTGGTGACGACCGCGAGGTGTCCTGGGGGTACGGGCAGCGGCCGCGGACCGAGGAGGAGTTCCAGACCCGCTTCGCGGGGCTGACCGGGGCGCTGCTCGACGACCCCCTGATGTTCGGCTACTGCTACACCCAGCTCACCGATGTGTTCCAGGAGCAGAACGGCGTCTATCGCTTCGACCGGAGCCACAAGCTGGATGTGGAGCGGCTGCGCGCGGCACAGCAGCGCCCGGCCGCCTTCGAGCGCCCGGCCGGGGAGGAGGGGCGATGAGCGGCCTGTCACGGCGTGGTCTGCTGAGAGGCGCGGTGTACGGGGCGGGGGCCGCCGTGTCGGCGTCCGCGCTCAGCGGCTGCGGTTCGATCGCCGGAAGCGTGCGGAGCGCCGACGAGATCGAGTACTGGACCCTGTTCACCGGCCCCGACGGCGAACTGATGAAGACCATGACGCGGAACGTGGAGAAGCGCGTCCCGGGTCTCAAGGTCAGGACGACGGTGCTGGACTGGGGCCCGCCGTACTACACCAAGCTGGCGATGGCCTCGGCCGGTGGCCGTTCGCCCGATGTGGCGATCATGCACCTGACCCGGCTGGCGGGCTATGCCCCCGGTGGTCTGCTCGACCCGTGGGACATGGATCTGCTGGCCGAGTTCGGCCTCAAGCAGGACGACCTCAACAAGACGCTCATCAAGCGGAGTCTGTACGAGGGCGACCCGTACGCCGTTCCGCTGGACACCCACCCGTTCGTCGTCTTCTTCGACCGGGACGTCCTGGACAAGGCGGGGCTGCTCACCGGTGACGGGCGGCTGGAGCCCTTCGAATCGCCGAAACACGCCCTGGAGCTGATGGACAAGCTCCGCAAGGACGGCGGCAAGCTCGGGCCCGTCTTCGGCCACGCCAACGACGCGGCGATGGGCTGGCGGATGTTCTGGACGCTGTTCAGCCAGACCGGCGCCACCTTCGACCTCACGGGGAAGCGGGCCGAGATCGACGAGGACACCGCCGTCGAGGTGGTGCGCTTCATGGCCGACCTGACGCGCGACAGCCGCACCATGGACGTCCAGACGGCCATCGCCGCCTTCGCCAACGGCCGCTCGCCGATGATCTTCTCGGGCGAGTGGGACATGGCCACCTACAAGTCGGCCCTGAAGGACAAGCTGGGCGGCTCCCCCATCCCCACCTTCTACGACCGTCCGGCCGGGGCCTCGGACAGCCACGCCCTGGTGCTGCCGCACCAGGACAACCCGGATCCGGAGCGCAGGCGGCGCGCCCACCGGTTCGTCGCCGAGCTGGTCCGGTCCGGGCTGACCTGGGCGACGGCGGGCCACATCCCCGCGTACACACCGGCCGTCTCGTCCGCGCAGTACGCGAAGCTGCGCCCGCAGTCGGAGTACGCGGGCGCCGCGAAGCAGCTCGTGCTCGACCCGCCGGTGTGGTTCGCGGGCTCCGGCTCGGACTTCCAGACCCGGATGTGCCAGGCGCTCGATCCCGCGCTCGGCGGCTCGTCGTCCGCGCAGAGCGCGGTGCGCACGATGGTCTCCCAGATCAACACCCTGCTGGCCCAGCCGAATCCGGCCTGATCGCGACGGAGTCGCAATGGAAAGGAGCGATGTCATGGCTTCCGTCTCCACGCCCGCGCGGCGGGCCGCGGCCGGATCCCGGCGCCCCGGATTCCGGCGGGCCGCCGCCACGGACCGGCTTCGGTCGGGCCGCGCCGGGTGGCTCTTCGCCACCCCCTTCCTGGTGTTCTTCACGCTCTTCCTCATCGTGCCGATCGGCATCGGCCTGTGGATGAGCTTCACCAACGCCAGCCTGACCGGGCACGGTGACAACACCCTCGTCGGCCTGGACAACTACACCGAGGCGTTCGGCGACAGCCAGGTGTGGCAGACCCTCGGCAACACGGTCTGGTTCACCGTCCTGACCACCGTCCCCCTCGTGCTCGTCGCCCTGGTGATGGCCCTGCTGGTGTACACGGGGATGCCGGGGCAGTGGCTGTGGCGGCTGGCCTTCTTCGCCTCGCATCTGCTGCCGGTCGCGGTGGTCTACCAGATCTGGAGCATGCTGTTCCAGCCGGACCGGGGGATGCTCAACGGCCTGCTGAAGATCTTCGGGATCGACGGCATCGCCTGGCTGACGGACGAGAAGTACGCGATGTGGTCCATCGCGCTGGTGACCCTGTGGTGGACCGTGGGTTTCAACTTCCTGCTCTACCTGGCCGCGCTGCAGGCGATCCCCGACCACCTCTACGAGGCGGCCGCGCTGGACGGCGCCGGGGCGTGGCGCCGGCTGTGGTCGGTCACCCTGCCGCAGCTGCGCCGGACCACCGGGCTGATCGCGGTGTTGCAGGTGATGGCGTCGCTGAAGGTGTTCGACCAGATCTATCTGCTGACCAAGGGCGGCCCGAACGGGGCCACCCGGCCGATCCTGGAGTACATCTACGACACCGGCTTCACCAACTACCGGCTCGGCTATGCCTCGGCGGTGTCGTATGTGTTCTTCGGGCTCATCATCATCCTCTCGATCGCCCAGCTGAAGATCTTCTCGCGCAGGGAGGACTGAGCGCGCCATGACCACCGAGACACTCTCCCCCCGTACCCCCGGAAAGCCCCGCTCGACCATGCCCCGGGAGGTGGTCCGGCGGCGCCGCTACGGCGGCCATGTCTGGCACCCCTCGCTCGGGACGGGCCCCCTCCCCCGTGTGCTGACGCTGCTGGCGCTCGCGCTGATGACGGTGGTCTGGTTGGTGCCGTTCGGCTGGGGGGTGGACGCCTCGTTCAAGACGGAGGTCGACGCGAGCGCGTCGGGCGCCGACTGGATCCCCAAGGCGGGCTTCACCCTCGACGCCTACCGGACCATCTTCGGCCAGGGCAATCTGCCGGTGTGGGCGGTGAACAGCGTGGTGATCGCCGTGTGCGTCACGGCCATCACCGTGGCCATCTCGGCGATGGCGGCGTACGCGTTCTCGCGGACGCTCTTCCGCGGCCGCCGGGTGCTCTTCGCCGTCACCGTCGCCTCGATCATGGTGCCGCCGCAGATCCTGATCGTGCCGCTGTTCCGGCAGATGCTCGCGATGAACCTCGTGGACACCTATGCGGCGGTGATCCTGCCGCAGGTGGTGGCGCCCGCGATGGTGTTCATCCTGAAGAAGTTCTTCGACGGCATTCCGCGTGAGCTGGAGGAGGCGGCCCGGATCGACGGCGCGGGCAGCTTCCGGGTGTTCTGGAGCGTGGTGCTGCCGCTGTCCCGGCCGATCCTCGCGGCCGTGGCCATCTTCGTCTTCATCAACACCTGGAACAACTTCCTCTGGCCGTTCATCAGCACGAGCGATCCGCAGCTGATGACGCTGCCGGTGGGGCTGTCGACCGTGAAGGACTCCACCGGGCTCCGGAACGCCCAGGAGTCGGCCGCCTCGATCCTCGGCTCCATCCCGCTGCTCATCGTCTTCATGCTGTTCCAGCGTCAGATCGTGAAGTCGGTGGCCACCACGGGTCTGGGAGGTCAGTGAGCGACAGTGGCGATACCGCCCTCGGTGGACTCGCGGGTGTGCAGGGTGTGGCCGACGACGACCTCCTGGGCCGGACGGTCCGGTGTCTCGATCCGCGCCAGCAGCAGATCGACGGCGTGCCGGGCGATGGCGCTCTTGTCCGGTGCCACGGTGCTCAGGCTCGGTGTGCTGTAGCGCGCGGCCTCGATGTCGTCGAAGCCCATCACGGCCATGTCGTCCGGCACCCGCAGTCCGCGCTCGTACAGGGTCCGCAGCGCGCCGAGGGCTAGCGCGTCGTTGAAGCAGAACACGGCGTCCGGCGGTTCGGGCCGGTCCAGCAGCGCCGCCATCGCCCGGGCGCCCTCGGCCAGGTGGTAGCGGGGGGTCTCGCGCTCCAGGAGGGGGTCCAGCGGCAGCCCGGCCTCCTCCAGGGCCTGGCGGTAGCCGGTCCTGCGCAGCAGCGGGGTGCCGATGTACGGCTCGGGCTGGAGGCCGATGGCGGCGATCCGGCGGCGCCCGCCGGCCACCAGATGGGCCACGGCCTCCTTGGCGGCGGCCACGTTGTCGATCACCACATGGTCGGCGAGGCCGCCGCTGGGGCGTTCGCCGATGAGCACGAGCGGCACGGTGCCGAGGTGGTTCGCCAGCGCGCTGCCGTGCAGCGCGAGCGGGCTCACCACCATGCCGTCCACGACCTGGTCGCCGAGGCCGTGGATCACCGCCGCCTCCCGCTCGCGGTCGCCCAGGGTCTGCTCGATCAGCAGGGTGCGGCCGTGTTCCTCGGCCGTGGTGAGAAAGTGGCGTCCCAGCTCGGCGAAGTACGGGACGTCCAGCTCGGGCAGGACCAGCCCGATCATGCCGGTGCTGCCTCGGCGGAGGTTGCGGGCCACCCGGTTGGGCCGGTAGCCGAGCTCCCGGATGGCCCGCTGGACCCGCTCCCGGGTCGCCGGGGACACATGCACAAAGCCGTTGATCACATTCGACACGGTCTTCGGGGAGACCCCGGCGAGCGTCGCCACATCCTTGACGGTGGCGCTCCGGCCGGCACCGTCCGAGCGCTTCCGCCCCGGTGCCGCTTGGTCCCTGCTGGTCTGCTGTTTCACGGCGGTCACCGACCGATCCTAGAGCGTGCCGGTGGCGGGCCGCACCGCCGGGCACACCGCGGGCCCCGTCCCCTCAGGCGGTGGCCGCCCCCTCGGGAGAGGGGTGTCCCTCGGGAGCCGGGTGCCGCACGGACGGCGACCGCGGGCCGACGCGAAGATCGAAACACAACCGGAATGGAATACTCATTTCAGCTTGAACACCAAGATTACATAAAGCCGAAAGGCTTTTGGCTCGCATCCGTTGTGACCGAGGTGACGGATCCCTATAGTGCCGTGAGGTGTACATGCGACTCCCCGAGCGGATGCTGGACGTCACGCAACGGAGGAAGTGTAGTGCCGCTGATTTCCTGGGTGTCCGATCCCCTCGGACTCATTCGAAGATGCAGATGACCATGGTGCGCCGCTGACCCACGGCGCCTGTCACTGACAAGACCCCCGGCCCGGTGCTGTCGCGGCCGGTACGCATCTCTCTCAGGAATCTTTGAAACGGGAGACCTTCTCGTCACCGCGCCCTCGGGCGCCCATGAGTGGCCACGCTGTGCGCGTGGCTTGGAAAACTCCCACCGGCGAGCGAATGGAGGTGACTGAGGATGACAGCCGAGGACTTCCTGGCTTCCCGCGAGGCGGGCGAGGCCGCGACGAAGTGGTAATCGTCGTGACCGATAGGTAAGGGGCGCCGGGCGGATCTTCGTATTCGCCCGGCACCCTGTCAGGGCAGTGTACGAGGGTGGGTGGGACAATGCTGCACGGACTCTTGAACGAGGAATCGATAAACTCCCTTCAGGGCCAGGAGTATCGCGATCGGATCCAGCGGATAGAAAAGGCGCTGACCGATGCCGCCGACGGCGACCTCTCGCTCAAGGAACTGGCCGAGTGGGCGGTCGGGCACCGGGACTGGAACGTCAGGCGCCTCGCCGTGGAGACCCTCGCCGCCCGGTTCGTCGACGCGCCCGAGGCACGGGCGGCGATCACCGAAGCGATCCACGACGACGTCGACTGGGTGGCCTTCACCGCTATCAAGGTCGCCGGAGAGCACCGGGTCCCGGAGGCGGTGGCCCACATGATCCGCATCTCCGGCTGGCCCAGCAACTTCACCAAGCCCGCCTACGCCCGCAAACCCGTGGGCTGCGGTGCCGCCTTCACCAAGCGCGCCCTGCTCGACTTCTTCGACTCCACCGATCCGGACGAGCTCCGCGAGCTGGAGGACCGCCACTTCGCCCGGCTGCGGGCCACGGTGGACTCCGCCAGACGCGAACCGGACCTGCGCGATGCCGTACTGATTCCGGCCGGGCCCTTCATCGCCGGGGCCCGGGTGAACGACATCGGCCCCTTCCAGATGGACAACACCGACAATCCGCTGCGCGTCGAGGAACTTCCCGCGTATTACATCGACCGGACCACGGTGACCAACGCCCGGTACGCGGAATTCCTCGGCGCGGTGGGTGGCTCCAGGGAGTTCGCCCACCCCGATGAGCCCGACGGCAAGGACTACACCCCGGCGCACTGGCTCGATCCTCGGTTCAACGGGCCGGACTCCCCGGTGGTCGGGGTCGACTGGTACGACGCCTACGCTTTCGCCCGCTGGGCCGGAGGCCGGCTGCCCTCGGAGAACGAATGGGAGAAGGCCGCCCGCGGAACCGACGGCCGGATCTACCCATGGGGCGACGAATGGAGCAATGACAAGGCACAAAGCGTCTTCACGGCATACGGCCGCGATGACATCCGGAATCTCGCGGAACTGGAGGAGCTGCTCGTCACCACCACCGTCTCCTGGCCCGAGCGCCCGGTGGTTGCGGCCGACTCCCATCCGGCCGGCGCGAGCCCCTACGGCGTCCTCAACATGGCGGGGAACGTCTGGGAGCTCACCCGCACCAATTTCTTCACCCGGGCCGATATGGCCCCCTTCTTCAAGGGGCGTTCGGGGCAGGAATTCATGAACCGTCCCGAGGCTTTCCATGTGCTGCGCGGCGGGACGTGGACCTCGCCTCCGGTCTGCCTGTCGACCTTCTACCGAGGTAAGGACCTGCTCACCGACCGGCACAACGAAGTCGGCTTTCGCTGCGTATACGACGCTTCTGGAAAGTGAGGACGCACCATGCCGGACCGAGGCGAGCGCGATGTGCTGCGGCAGTCTCTGGTAGAGGGGATCCATCTGCTCGCGGAGCTGGGCTACAGCGAGGGCATCGCGGGCCATGTGAGCGTGCGCGACCCGGAGGACCCGGATGCCTACTGGGTCAATCCCTTCGGTCTGGACTTCCACCATGTGAGGGTCGACGATCTGCTCCTCGTCGGGGCGCGGGGCACCGTCCTGGAGGGCTCGGGCGAGCTCAATCCCTCGGTGGACCCGCTCCATGGTGAACTGCATCGCAACCGGCCGGACCTGGTGGCCTTCGCCCATACCCACTCGATGTACGGCAAGACCTGGTCGTCCCTGGGCCGACTGCTCGATCCGATCACTCAGGACGCCTGCGTCCTCTACCGGCGGCACGGCCTGTACGACCGGTTCACCGGTCTGGTCAACGCGCGCCAGGAGGGCAAGGAGGTCATCGAGGCCATGGGCGACGGCACTGCCGTGATCATGCAGAATCATGGCTTCCTGGCCGGGGGCCGCTCCCTGGGCGAGGCGATCTGGCTGTTCATCGTGATGGAGCGGGCCGCCGCGTCCCAGCTGATGGCCGAGGCCGTCGGCACACCGCGGCTGATCCCGCACGAGACGGCCCTGGAGACCGGACGCGCGCTGGCCAGGCTCGAATTCGCCGACCGGCAGTACCGGAATCTGTACGAGACGACCTGCCGACGCGGGAAGTGACACCATGAAGGTCGGGCTCAACTTCCTGCCCACCGTGGGCCCCGGCGAGATGCCGGCCGAGCGGTTCTACGACGAGATCATCGAGCTCAGCGAGCTGGCCGACCGGCTCTCCTTCAGCCATGTGAAGCTGGTCGAGCACCACTTCCACGAGTGGGGCGGATACAGCCCGGACCCGGTGGCGCTGCTGTCGGCCATCGCCCGGCGCACCACCCGCGTACGGCTGGTGACCGGGGCGGTCACCCCCGCGTTCACCCACCCCATCAAGCTGGCCGCCTCGCTGTCGGTCCTTGACAACCTCTCCCACGGCCGCCTCGACGCCGGGTTCGGCCGGGCGTTCCTGCCCTCGGAGTTCGAGGCGTTCGAGGTGGACATGGCCGACAGCCGGGCTCTGCTGGAGGAGAACGTCGAGGCCGTCGAGCGGCTGTGGACGGACGAGGGCTTCCGCTGGGAGGGCCGCTTCCACCGCTTCGGCCCGCTGCCCGCGATGCTGCCCCGCCCCGCGCAGCGGCCCCGGCCACCGGTGTTCATCGCCGCCACCACCTCCCCGGAGACCTTCACCTGGGCCGCGTCCAAGGGGTACCACCTCATGATCATCCCGGTGGTGGCCAGCCATGAGAAGCTCACCGGGCTTCTCGATCTGTACCGCGCCACCCGGATGGAGCACGGCCACTCCCCCGACTTCCGTCTGCATGTCAGCTACCACTGCTATGTGGCGGAGAGCCAGGACGAGGCGGTGGCGCGAGCCGAGGAGCACTACGCCGCGTATCGGGCCAAACAGCTTGAGGCTTACGGGAGTTGGCGCGGCATCACATCGGACCAGTACCAGGGCTATGAGCGCATGGAACAGGCGGCTCGCACGACCACGGTGGCCGGTCTGATGGCCGCCGACAACATCATCGTGGGCGGGGTGGCCGAGACCGCCGCCACCATCCGCCGCATCGGCAAGCTCTACCCCGGTGCCGAACTGAGCCTGCAGCTGCGGTTCGGGTCCGTCTCGCACACCGAGGCCATGCGGGCGGTGCGGCTGCTCGGGGAGCGAGTGCTGCCCGAGCTCATGGAGGGCGCATGACCGCGTCCGGCGATCCGGTTCCGCTCAGTCCGCAACAGGAGTGGATCTGGGAGAGCATGCGCTTCATGAACCCGGACAACGCGGCGATGACCAGGACCAATGTCTGTCTGGCGTTCGCGTTGCGCGGCCCCCTGGACAGCGGGCGGCTCGAACGGGCGCTGGCCGATGTCCGCCGACGGCACGAGGCGCTGCGCACCAGCCTCAGCGACCTGGGCACCGCACCCCGCACCCATGTCCAGGACGCGGAGGACTCGCACCGGCCCCTCCTCGCCCTGGTGGATCTCTCCGGCGTGCGACCGGAGGATCAGGACACCTACTGCGAGCTGGTGGCCGGTGCCGAGGAGCACCGCGTCTTCGACTATGTCCGGGGCCCGCTGTGGCGGGCGACGCTGGTGCGCCGCTCCCCGACGGAGCATGTGCTGATCCTGTCCGCCGCCCATCTGATGCTGGACGCCCCCTCGGTGCAGCTGGTCGTCCGGCACCTGGCCGAGGCGTACGAGGGGATCGCCCCTCCGGCACGGCAGGAGCAGTACCGCGACTTCGTGCGGCGGGCCGCCCGGCCGCCCGCGGACGCCGACCGGCGTCTGGAGCACTGGCGCCGGGTGCTCAGCCCCCTGCCCGCCCCGCTCGACGTCCGCACCGACTACCCCGCGGCCCCACCGCCGGTCTTCCTGCGGGAGACGACGCCGTTCCGGGCCGAGGCCGATGCGGAGGCCCTCGCCGGGCTCCGCGGCCGGGCGGGCGTCACCCCCTATCTGATCCATGTCGCGGCCTATGTGGCCGCCCTCGCGGACCTCTGCGGGGCGCGGCGCGTCGTCGTCGGATCCACGCTGACCCGTCTGGAGCTCAAACCGGATCCGCATACGGTCGGGCACTTCGCCGATCTGGTGCTGCTGCCGATCGAGGTGCGCCCCGAGCACACCTTCGGCGAGCTGCTGGAACACGTCAGGGACACCGCCCTCGACGCCTACGACAACCAGTTGCCGTATCTGCGCATCGCCGACGCGATCGACCCGGAGTTCACGGCCAGACGGCCCTGGCCGGCGAGGGCGCTGTACCACGTGTGGGTGCGCGGCAGCGTCCTCAACGCCGACCTGGGCCCGCCGGAGCGCATCGGCGACGCCGAGGTCCGTCCCTTCGAGTTCACCAGGGAGACCTGTTATCCCATCGAGCTGGACGGCGATCGGTACGCGCATGTCTACGGCCAGAACGTGGTGCCCACCCTCTACGCCGGCCCGACCGGGCTGGACGGCGAGATGACGTACAACCGCGCGGCCTTCACCCCGAGCGGCGCTCAGCGCTACATCGACCGCCACTGCCAGAACCTGGAACACATGCTCAAGGACCCCCAGACGCGGATCGGAGAGGTGTGGCATGACAGCGGCCGCTGACCCGCCCGGACACGGCCGTCCGGCCCGCACCCACGACCTGGTGCGCGACGCCGCACTACGGTGGCCGGACCGGTCGGCGCTGATCGAGGGCGACACCGTCCTCAGCTACCGCCAACTCGACCGGCGCGCCGAGGACTTGGCCCAAGCCCTGGTGGCACGGGGGGCGGCCCGCGACATGACCATCGGGGTCAGCGCGCCACGCTCCGCCGAGCACGTGATCGCCGCGCTCGCCGTGTGGAAGGCCGGTGGCGTCTGCGTGCCACTGGCGACGGATCTGCCCCCGGCCCGGATCGCGGACATGCTGCGGATCGCCGGGGTGCGATTGACAGTGGGTCCGGGACTGACCATCGGCGAGGTCGCGGATCCCCCCGTGGGCCAGCCACTCGACGGTCTGCCCCCGGCTCCGGAGGGCGAGGACGGCGCCGTCGCCTGCGTCTACTTCACCTCGGGCTCGACCGGCAGTCCCAAGGCGGTGGCCATCACGCACGCGGGCATCGTGAACGAGGCGCTGTGGTCCCATGACGCCTTCTCGATCCGCCCCGAGGACCGCAGCGGTTGGCTGGCCTCCCCCGGATTCGCCATCTCACGATGGGAGTTGTGGACTCCGCTGACCGCGGGCGCCGCCATCACCGTCTCCGAGGAAGGCGCCGTCCGCGAGCCGGGGGCGCTCCGTGACTGGCTGCTGGACCAGGGGGTGACCTGGAGCATCGTGGTGACCGGGCTCGCGGAACGGCTCTTCGGCGTCCCCTGGCCTTCGGACTGCCCGCTGCGCCTGCTGGTGACGGGCGGTGAGCAGTTGCGGGTCTGGCCCCGCGGGCTGCCCTTCGAGGTCGTCAACTCCTACGGTGTCACCGAGGCGTCCAGCGTCCGCCTCGCGGCCCGGCTCGACCCCTCCGAGGGTTCCACCGGACGTCTCCCCTCCGTGGGCCGTCCGATCCGCGGTACCCGGGTCCATGTGCTCGACGACGCACTGGCCCCGGCGCCCGACGGGGAGGTCGGGGAGCTGTTCATCGGCGGTATCGGACTGGCCCGCGGCTACCTCGGCGATCCGGAACAGACCGCACGGCGCTTCGTACCCGATCCGTTCCACGGCGGCGGGCGGCGCCTGTACCGCACCGGTGATCTGGTGCGCGTCGATGAGAAGGGGCGGGTGGAATTCGTCCGCCGGCTGAACGACGACCCGAAGGTCGGCGGTGTCCGCGTCGACCTCGCGGCCGTCGAGGCCGCGCTGCTCGCCTCGCCCGGGGTCACCGGGGCCGCGGCCGCGATCCGTGTCCATGGCGGGGAGCGGCCACGGCTGGTGGGGTATCTGGTCGCGGACGACGACCGGCCGGCCCCCGATGAGGTGATCGACGCGGTCGCCCGGCGGTTGCCCCCTCAGATGGTGCCCGGCGTCCTGGTGCGTCTCACCTCCCTGCCGCTGCTGTCCAGCGGGAAGGTGGACCGCGGCCGGCTCCCGGAACCCACGGCGGACATCGTGTTCCGCGGTCGTCGGGCCACGGCGCGGGACGAGACCGAGCAGCAGGTCATCGACGTCTTCCGGGAAGTCCTCGGCCGCGCGGACATCGGCGCCCACGACGACTTCTTCGGCTTGGGCGGAGACTCCATGGGCGTCGCCCGGGTACGGCAGTCCCTCCTGGAACGCCACGGCATCGACATCCCCTACACCCTCATCTTCCGTCAGCGGACCCCGCGCCGGATCTGTACGGCCGCGAGCGACGGCGGGGAGGAGCCCCGGTGACCTTCACGGACGCGCCCAGCAGGCTTCCGGCTCTGGCGAGCCGTACGAACCAGCTCGCGGACTCCGCCGTCGGCGCCGTGCTCCGGCTGACCGAGGGCCACGATGTGATCGCTCTGGCGGCCGGCAGCCCGGCGCCGGAGACCTACTGCCACCAGGAGTTCACCGACGCCACCACCCGCCTGCTGAGCCAGGGCGGCCTGCCGCTGCGGTACGGCGACGCGAGCGGGCTGCCCGAGCTCCGGTCGTGGATCGCGGCCCGGGAGTCCGCCGAGCTCGGCCGTCCGGTCGACGAGGGGCAGGTGCTTCTCACCCATGGCTCACAGCAGGGCCTCGACCTGCTGTGCAAGGCGCTGCTCGATCCCGGCGACGTGGTCTTCGTGGACCGGCCCAGCTATGTGGGAGCGCTGCAGGTCTTCCGTCTCTTCCAGGCCCGGGTGGTGGACGTTCCCCTGGGGTCGGACGAGGGCCTCGGCCGGCTCGAAGCGGCGCTGTCGGTGGAGGAACGGGCCAAAATCATCTATGTGGTACCCACCTTCGCCAATCCGACGGGCGCCACCCTGGACACCGCGCACCGGCGCGGTCTGGCCGCCCTCGCCCAGCGGTACGGCTGCGTCCTCGTCGAGGACGACCCGTACCGGGATCTCGGCTACGACACCGTCGCGCCCCGGCCGACCGCCGCGACCTCCGCCGTGGCCGGCGCCGTACGGATGGGTACCTTCTCCAAGGTGCTCTTCCCCGCGGCGCGCCTGGGCCATCTGATCGTCCCACCGTTTCTCACCGATGTGCTGATGAAGTTCAAACAGGCGGCCGACCTGGGGAATTCGCTTCTGATGCAGCAGGTGGTGCATGAGCTCGTCCAGGAGCCCGGCTTTCTGGCCACCCGGCTGGAGCGCGCCCGTCATCTCTATCGCAAGCGCCGCGACGCACTGGTGAGTGCCCTGGCCGACTCCTTCGAGGGGGCTTTGGAGTTCGAGGTGCCCCACGGTGGCTTCTTCGTCTGGGCGAGGCTTCCCGGGGGCGCCGACGCCACCGAACTGCTTGCCGCCGCGGTCGAGGAAGGTGTCTCCTTCGTACCGGGGACCGATTTCTACGCGACCGGGCCCGACCCGTCCACCCTCCGGCTGTCCTTCTCCTGCACCCGTGCCGAGGACATCGTCGAAGGCGTCGCCCGGCTGGAACGGGCGTGGCGGACCCTGCGCAAGGGGCCCCGCTCATGAAGCTCACCAGGGACGACGACGGAATCTTCGCGGGCCTCGACAAGGCCCCGTTCGACGTGGACGCGTTCCTGGCCCGGCCCCTGGTGGCCCGGCTGGCCACCGAGGGCCCACGGGTACGGCCCGTGTGGTTCCTGTGGGAGGACCACGCCTTCTGGGTGCTCACGGGCCCCTGGGCCCGGCTGGAGGAGCGACTGGACCGCGCCCCGGTCTTCGAACTCGTGGTGGACTCGTGCGACCTCGCGACCGGCACCGTTCACCAGGTCATCGCCCGTGGCCACGGCCGGGTGGTGAACTTCGACACGGACCGGGGCCGCCGCAAGCTCACCCGGTACCTGGGCGAGCGGGAGGAGCTGTGGGACGCCCGGTTCAGCCTGCGCGGCGACCCGTCCGCCCGGGGCACCCGCTGGGCCCTGCTGGTGCCCGACACCCTGTGGATCGCGGACCTGTCCTTCCGCCCGCCCGGCGAAGCGCGAATGGACCGCCCATGAGCACGGACACCACGGACGAGACGGCGGACGGGGCCGCCGGCCACCGGTCCTACCGCCGGGTGCTGACCGGGAACCCGCGCCTGGCCGTACTGCTCGCCGGTTATGTGATCTCCAGCGTGGGCGACGGCATCCTGCTGATCGCCCTGCCGCTGCTGGCCATACGCCACCACGGGCAGCTCTCCGCCCCCGTTGCGGTCGGCCTGGTGATGACCGCACCGTATGTGCTGTCGACCGTTCTCGCCCTCAGCATCGGCCTGGGACGGCTGCGACTGCCCACCCGGGCCGTGGTCATCACCGACAGCGCGCTGCGCACCGTCCTCTTCACCTTGGTGGGCCTCGCCGCCATGGCCGACCGGATCGACATCCGGTTCCTGGTGGTGGCGCTGCTCCTCGGGTCCGTCCTGCATCAGACGGCGTCCAGCAGCCGGCGCCTCGTCGCCACCGGTATGGCCGGGAAGGACGAGCTCTTCACCGTCAACGGACTGCTGGGCTTCGCCAACAGCCTGGCGCTCTACGTCGTAGGGCCGGCGGTCGGTGGCGCGGTCACGGTCGCGTTCGGAGCGGACGTGGCCGTCCTCCTCGAAGCACTCAGCTTCCTCTTGCTGTTCGGGGCCGTCGCGCTCGTCGTGCCGCCACAGCCGAGAACGCCCCGGGCGGAGCGGTCGACGGAGTCCGGGTGGCGGATCCTGCGGCTGCGTCCCGTGGCCGCCCGCCTGTTCTTCGTGGTCTTCTTCTTCAATCTGTCCTATATGCCGGTGGAAGTGGCGCTTCCCGTGCTGGTCAACGGAGATCTCCACGGGGACGGAAACACACTGGGCATCATCTGGACCGCCTTCGGCGCCGGGGCGCTGCTCGGCGGGGCGCTCACCGGTTTCCTGCGGAAACTGCACCAGCAGGCCGTCCTGGTGGCGGTCATCGCGCTGTGGGGCGGTTCGGTGGTGCTTCTCGCCCTCGCCCCCTCCGGGCCGGTCGCGATGTGCGCCTTCGCCCTGGGCGGATTCATCTACGCCCCGTTCACACCCATCGCCTACACCTTTGTGCAGTCGGAGCTCCCGCCCCATGAGCAGCAGCCGGTGATCACGCTCTGGACCACCGGCTCGACGCTGGCGGCCCCGATCGGCCTGCCGCTCAGCGGCCCGCTGGTGAGCGCGCTCGGTGCGCGCGGCGGACTGCTGCTCTCCGCGGCACTCACCCTCGTTCTCGTTCCGTTCGCCGCCAAGGGCCTGCTGGGCCCGCGCCGAGTCGCATAGCCTTAAGGAGTGCGCACGTGCAGGGATACGAATCGTCGACCTACGGCGACCACATGACCGACCACGACGCCATCGGCTGGCCGGCCGCGAAGGACGAGGACGCGGCGGTGGGGTTCCTCGTGGACGTGGCCAAGCCCGGCCATGCGCTGGAGCTCGGGGTGGGCACCGGGCGGGTCGCCCTGCCGCTGGCGGAGCGGGGGGTGCGGGTCACCGGCATCGACGCCTCCCCCGTCATGCTCCAGCAGATGGCCGACAAGCCCGGCGGCGCACAGGTGCGGGCCGTCCAGGGCGACTTCGCGGAGGCCGCCGTCGACGGGACGTTCGACCTCGTCTACGCCGTCCAGCACACGTTCTTCCTGCTGCGCGACCAGGAGACCCAGATCCGCTGCTTCCAGAACGTGGCCGCGCGGCTGGCCCCCGGCGGCGCCTTCGTCCTCCAGCTGTTCGTCCCCGATCCGCACCGGCTGATCCAGCCGCAGGCCAGCGACGCCCTTCATGTGGCACTCGACCAGGTGGTCCTGCGGGTCTCGAAGTTCGACCGGGTGACGCAGACGGTCAACCGGCAGTACGTCGCCATCACCGAGGGCGGGACGAAGCTGTACCCCATGGTGTTCCGCTACGCGTGGCCCACCGAGCTGGACCTGATGGCGCGGCTGGCGGGCCTCCGGCTGGAAGGGCGCTGGGACGGCTGGTCGCGGGCGCCCTTCACCGCGGAGGGCGGGTATGTCGTGGTCTACCGGAAGCCCGCCGAGGCGGTGTGAGGGCCTACGCCACGGTGTCGCCGACCCGGACGGGTCGGTTGGTGGTGACCGACTCGATGGCCGCGAGCGCGACGGACAGGGCGGCGCGGGCGTCCTGTCCGGTGACGGAGGGGGCGCGGCCGGTGTGCACACACTCGGCGAAGTCGGCGAGTTCGGCCACGTAGGCGTCGTGGAAGAGTTCCTGGTCGTAGGTGACGCATTCGGCGGCGCTGCCGTCCGGTCCGTAGGCGGTCAGATGGCCGCGGCGGATGTCGCCCATGGTGAGCATCCCCGCCGAGCCGAAGACCTCACCGCGCACGTCGTACCCGTACACCGCCTGGAAGTTCGCCTCGGCGGTGGCGAGGGCGCCGTTGTCGAAGCGGATGGTGACCACGGCGGTGTCGAGCAGTCCGCGCTCCTTGAAGTCGGGGCGGACCAGGGCGTCGGCGAACGCGAAGACCTCGACCGGCGCGGCGCCGGGGTTGAGGTGGCGCAGGGTGTCGAAGTCGTGGATCAGGGTCTCCAGGAAGATCGTCCACGGCGGGATACGGCCCGGATCGGCCAGCTCGGGGTCGCGGGTGAGCGAACGCAGCAGCTGCGGGGTCCCGATGGCGCCCGCGCGGACCTTCTCGTGGGCGGCGTGGAAGCCCGGGTCATAGCGGCGGTTGAAGCCCACCTGGAGGGGGACACCGGCGTCGGCCGCGGCCGCGATGGCGCGGTCCGCCTCCTCGAGGGTGACGGCCATGGGCTTCTCGCAGTAGACGGCCTTGCCCGCCCGCGCCGCGGCCTCGACCAGCCCGGCGTGGGTACGGGCCGGGGTGGCGATGACCACCGCCTCGACCCCGGGGTCGGCGAGCAGCTCGGCTATCTCGGTGTACGCCGTGGCGCCGCCCAGCCGGTCGCCGAGCCCCTGCGCGGCACCGGGGGCCGGATCGGCGATGGCGGCCAGACGGACGCCGGGGAGACGGCGGGCGAGGGTCTCGGCGTGGAAGGAGCCCATGCGTCCGGCGCCGATGAGGCCGATGGGGAGGGGGTGTGATGTGGTCATACGGATGCTCCATGGGGTCTGTGGGTGGCGGCGTGCGATGAGGGCGACGGCCTCGCGGGCGCGCGCTTCAGCGGCTGAAGGCGGAGCGGAAGCGCTCCAGAGCGAGGTCGCTGTCGCCGGAGGCCCACGCCTCCATGGCGACGGTGCCCTCGTAGCCGAGATCGGCGAGGGTCCGGGCGAGGGCCGGGTAGTTGATCTCTCCCGTTCCGGGCTCGCGGCGGCCGGGTACGTCGGCCACCTGGATCTCGCCGATCAGGCCCCGGCCGTGGGCCCGGCGAACCAGCTCGATGAGGTTTCCCTCGCCGATCTGCGCGTGGTACAGGTCCAGGTTCATCCGCAACCCCGGCCGGTCCACGGCCTCGACCAGGGCCAGAGTGTCGGCGGCCGTCGCGAACGGCACACCGGGGTGGTCCACGGCGGTGTTGAGGTTCTCCAGGGTGAAGGTGACCCCGGTGCGCTCGCCCAGCTCGGCGAGGCGGGTGAGGGTGCGGTGGGCGGCGATCCACATCGGTCCGGTGGCCTCGCCCGCCACCGGTGCCACCGGCAGGCCGTCGCCGTCCAGCCCGGTGCCGTGCAGATTCAGCCGGGGGCAGCCGAGCCGCTCGGCCACCTTGACCGACTCCTCGGCGGTGCGCAGGAGTTCGGCCGCCCCGTCCTCGTCCGTCAGGCTGCCGCGGAGGTAACCGGTCATGGAGGAGAACACCGCACCGGTCCGCTCGAGGGCGGTCGTATCGTGTCGGCTCCAGTCCCAGATCTCGACCTGGAAACCGGCGTCGTGGATGCGCCGCGCCCGTTCCTGGATCGGCAGATCCAGGAAGACCATCTCGGCGCAGACCGCCAATGTGTACATCGCCACTGCTCGCTCTCTCTCCGGCCCCGGCAACGCGGACTAGAACGTTCCAGTCACTAGAACGTTCTAGGGGAATGAGCAGCAGTACGCCAGCCACCATCCATCCCTGTCAAGGGCGGACGGCGGAATCACTAGAACGTTACAGAGGTGAGGGCGCGTGGGCCGGGCCCTGGGCTACGATCGTCGCGCCCGGAAACGAAACCCCGACCGAAGACGACACCTCGACCAGGGAGACCAGTGGTGCCACCGACGCCGGCCGTCCCCCATGGGAAGCGCCCGACCCTCGCGGACGTGGCGGCGCGGGCAGGCGTGTCCACGGCGCTGGTCTCCATCGTGATGCGGGACGCCAAGGGCGCCGGTGCCGCCACCCGTGAGCGGGTCCTCCAGGCGGCACAGGAGATCGGCTACCGGCCGGACGCCCGGGCCCGGCTGCTGCGCAGCCACCGGTCCCATCTCCTCGGGGTGCAGTTCGGCCTCCAGCACCCCTTCCACTCCGATCTGCTGGAGGGCGTCTACGCGGTGGCCGAACCCGCCGGGTACCAGATCGCGCTGAGCGCCGTGGCCGCCGGGCGTGGTGAGCAGCGGGCCACCGACACTCTGCTCGCCGACCGCTGCGAGGCCCTGATCCTGCTCGGCCCGCAGGCCCCGGCCGCGCGGCTGGCCGAACTCGCCGCACAGCTCCCGGTGGTCTCCGTGGCCCGGCGGCTGCGGGGGTCCGCCCCGGGGGTGGAGGTGGTGCGGACCGCCGATGACGAGGGCGCCCGCCAGGCCGTGGACCACCTGGTGGCCCTCGGCCACCGCGACATCGCCCATATCGACGGTGGCCGGGCACCCGGCGCCGCCGACCGGCGCCGTGGCTATCGCACCGCCATGAGCCGCCACGGCCTGGCCGACCGCGTCCGCGTCCTGCCCGGCGGTCTCACCGAGGAGGACGGCGCCGCGGGCGCCCGCGCCCTCCTCGACGCCACTCCCCGGCCCACGGCCGTCCTCGCCTTCAACGACCGCTCCGCCACCGGCGTCCTGGACACGCTCCTCCGCGCCCGGGTCCCCGTCCCCGACGAGGTCTCCGTCATAGGCTTCGACGACAGCCACTTGGCGCGCCTGGCCCATATCAACCTCACCACCGTCGGGCAGGACATCCCCCGCCTCGCCGAACTCGCCGTCGGGCGGGCCATCGCCCGCCTGGAGGGAGAGCCGATCCCCGACGGGGAGGCCGTGGTCGCCCCCCATCTCGTCATCCGGGGCACCACGGCCGGGCCCGCCCCCGTCTGAGGCGCGAGGACCGGGCCGTTTCACCGCTGCCCTCAGAAGTCGGGTACGTGCCCAGGTACGGGTGGCCGGGCCCCACTGTGCCCGGGACGCCGCGGCGACACGGCGATAGAGTGCCCGGGAATGTCCCTCGATCACTGGAGAGAGCGCGGTTGAGCGACACAGTAGTGATCTTGACTGCACTGGGCCTGGAGTATGAGGCGGTGCGGGCGTACCTCAGAAATCGGGACTTCGTCCGCCATGAGACCGGCACCGTCTTCGAAGTGGGCACGCTCGCCGGGACCGCGTGGCGGACGGCGCTGGCGGAGGTCGGAGAGGGCAATGACTCGGCCGCCGTCGTCACCGAGCAGGCCCGCCAGCTCTTCTCGCCCAGAGCGCTCCTGTTCGTGGGAGTGGCGGGCGCGCTCAAAGACGACCTGGCACTCGGTGATGTCGTCGTCGCCACTCGGGTGCATTCCGTTCACGGCGGCAAGGACGCCCCCGAAGGATTCCTGGCGCGTCCGGAGGGGTGGGCCGGTTCACATGCGCTGGTGCAGTCGGCCCGGCACGCACTGCGTGGCCGGTCGTGGCACACGGAGCCGGCGCCTGGTGACACCGATGGGCAGCGGCACCCACGCGTGCACTTCAAGCCCATCGCGGCCGGCGACGTCGTGCTCAACTCCGCCACCTCCGTACTGCGCCAGCAGCTGCGGACGCACTACAACGACGCCGTGGCCATCGAGATGGAGAGCGCCGGAATGGCGCACGCCGCCCAGATCGGTCATGTCGAGGCCCTGACCGTCCGTGGCATCAGTGACATGGCCGATGGCAATAAATACGCGGAGGCCGACACCGAGCACCAGCCTCGCGCCGCCGCCCATGCCGCGGCGGCCGCGGTCGCCGTGATACGGCACCTGCCACCGCCCCAGGCGCCGTCTGCCCCACTCAGCCGGGCAGCGCTTCCCTCTTCGGACCGGGATGCCCTTCCCGGCTCCCACCGGAGCGGAACGCCATTGTCGCTCCGGCACCTCTTGTCATGCTTCGCGGACGCACCGCTGCCGCTGTATGTGCTCTCCCCCACGGCAATCTCGGCAGTCGGCATACCCGAGCTCTCCGCTGACCGGGTGGCAGATGAGATAAGTCAGTTCACCGTCGAGCCCGTCACGGCATCCGGGGAACCCGGCGAACCCATGGTGCCCTGCATCAGGGCGGGCGCCGCAACGCCGATGGACGCCGCATGCGAAACGCCCGACGAACGTGCCCGCCTGTGCACGTATGCGGGGGCGCTTCTGGATCACGCCGTGGCGGCACCCCCGGACGACTCCGGCCTGTCCCTCCTGACGCCGCACGTACTGGCCCTGCTGTGGCGCCGCGACGGCGATCCGGCACGGTCCATCGCGGCCGCGCGCCGAGTGCGGGACGCGTACCTGGCGCGCGGCCGCCACGAAGACGGGCTGCCCCTCGCCGTCCAGCTGGTGATGAGCGGCCAGGGCGACCTCAAGGACGACCTCGCTCTCGGCCGACTCCACAGCGGACGGGGGGACTTCGGGGAAGCCGAAGTCGTGCTCCGTCGGGTCCTCGCCAAGGCGGAGAAGGACGCCGCCGAACACGGGCTGTCGCTGGCCGGGCGAACCGGTCCCAGCATGAGGGACGTTCTCACCAACGACGCCGAAGGCCCGTTCACCCGAGATCTCTCCCAGACCCAATGCGACGTGCTTGGTTTCGCCGCCAGAGTTCAGCACGCCCTGGGCAACGCTCTCTACGGCCTGCGGCGGTACCCCGAGAGCGAGAGGCTGCTGCGAGCCGCCGTAGGGCTGCTCTGGAGAACCCAGGGGGCGGAGCATCCGAGACGCATGCTCGCCCAGATGCACCGAGCCCAAGCGGTCGCGCGGCAACATCGGTGGGAAGAGGCACTGGGTCTGGTGCACGATGTGATCCCCTGCGCCGCGCGGCTTCGGCTCGACCAGGACAGCCCGGAGACGGACGCGCTCATCCGCCTGGCGCATGCCGAGGTGACGGCCGAGATCGTCGCCTCTCGCCAGCGAGGCGACAGGCAGCGCACCCGGGGCGTCGGGATGTTTCCGGCCCCGGTGGTGAAGTGGCTGGAGCGCACGGTCACCCCCACTCGACCGGACAGACTCACCTGGGCCGACGTGCGAAGTCTCCGCGACGACGCCATCCGAGCCTGTGAGCGCGCCTTCGGCGGCGCCCATCCGCGGACAGCCGAGGCCAGGGCGGTGCGCGGCCGGGCGTCCGAGGAAATGGGCGGCTGAGCCAGTAGGGGCGACCCCGCTGTCGACGGCCCGTCCACCGGTGCGGTGGACGGGGAAGAGGGATGAGAGGTCAGCCGAGCTTCTTGAGCAGCTCTTCGGCGAGCGGGCCGGAGGAGGCCGGGTTCTGGCCGGTGATGACATTGCGGTCGACTTCCACATGCGGGGCGAACGGGTCGCCGACCCGCACCGTCAGGCCCGCCTCGGTCAGCCGGTCCTGCAGGAGCCACTTGGCCTTGTCGGCGTTGCCGGCCAGCTTCTCCTCCTCATTGGTGAAGGCCGTGATCCGGTAGCCCGCGTACGCGTGGGTGCCATCCTCCGTGACCGCCGCCAACAGCGCCGCCGGGCCGTGGCAGACCACGCTCACCGGCATGCCGCCGCGCACCGCGAGGGTGAGGATCTTGCCCGAGTCCGCGTTGACCGCGAGGTCCTCCATGGGGCCGTGGCCACCGGGCACATGGACGGCGTCGTATTCGTCCAGCGTTACGTCGCTCAGCGCGATGGGGGCGCGGAACTCCGCCGCGGTCTCGGTGACGCTCCTGACCCTGGCGGCGTTCTCCGGGCCGCCGTTGGCCTCGGGGCTGAGGCTGGCGGAGTCCACGGGCGGGACCACGCCGCCGGGGGTGGCCACGGTGATCTCGTGGCCCGCGGCCTTGAGCGCCTCATAAGGGACCACGGCCTCGTCGGCCCAGTAGCCGGTGGGGTGCTTCGTACCGTCGGCCAGTGTCCACTGGTCGGCACCGGTCATCACGAACAGGATCTTCGCCATGCTCACTCCTCGATGCGATCACGTGCGGTGCGTGTGATCGCTGGATTCTCCTGGGGCGTGGTCGCCGCCCCGATGTGGCGCCGCCGTCCTGGCGGCGTGCTCGAAGGTAGATCCACTGGGCATCGGAATGCCAATAGATCAGTCGATCGACGGCATCGGGTTTCCGATGGAAGGAGGTGCCGGGCACCTCTCTATGCTGGGCCGCATGGCGGACGGAACACACCAGGACGGCGACATCGTCATCGGCGGCGGGGTGCCCCCGCAACATGCCGATCTGAATCTGCTGCGCACCTTCCTGGCCGTCTACCGCTCCGGCTCGTTCACCGCCGCGGCGCCGCTGCTCGGACTCTCCCAGCCGACCGTCACCGCCCAGATCCGCGCCCTGGAGCAGCAGACCGGACGCGCGTTGTTCACCCGGCTCCCGCGCGGTGCGGAGCCCACCCACCTCGCCCATGACCTGGCCGGACACATCGCCGGGCCACTCGACGCCCTCGCCTCCCTCGGCGGCCGGAACACCGTACTCACCGGCCGCACCACCCCCGTCCACCTGGCCGGGCCCGCGGAGTTGCTGTGCGCCCGCGCCCTGCCCGCACTCGCCCCGCTGGTGGCCGAGGGGGCGCGGCTGCGGATCACGATGGGGCTGACCGATCCGCTGCTGGAGGCGCTGCGCGCGGGACACCACGACCTCGTGATCGCCACCAGACGCCCCGGCGGCCGCACACTGACCTCGCTCCCGCTGACGGACGAGGACTATGTGCTGGTCGCCTCGCCCGGCTGGGCCCGGCGCATCGGGGAGCGGCTGGCGGCCGACGGGCCGTGTGCGGCCGTCCGTGACGTACCGCTGATCACCTACGCGGAGGACCTCCCCATCGCCCGCCGGTACTGGCGCAGTGTCTTCGGCAAGCGGCTCACCGCCCAGGCCGCGGTGACCGTGCCGGATCTGCGCGGGGCCGTGTCGGCGGTCGCCGCGGGCGCCGGTTACAGCGTGCTCCCCCGTTATCTGTGCCAGGACGAACTCACCTCCGGCGGGCTCGTCCTGCTCCATGAGCCCGAAGAGCCACCGCTCAACACGCTCTTCCTCGTACAGCGGCCGGGCGCCGACGCCAACCCGGACGTCGCCCGGGTCCGGGAGCGGCTTCAGCGCGCCGCCCGCGGCTGGTAGCGCGCACACGCCGGGGACACCCATCGGGCGGTTCAGCGTCCGCCGTTCGGCGAGGACTCGTCCACCATGCCGTACTCCCAGGCCCAGGCCGCGATCTCGACGCGGTTGCGGGCGGCCAGCTTGCGCTGGACGTTGCCGAGGTGGGTCTTGACGGTGGACAGGGTGACATGGAGATCCGCGGCCACCTCCTCATTGGTACGGCCACGGGCGACCCGCCGGACCACCTCGACCTCGCGCTGGGTCAGCGGCTCGATCAGATCCTCGGGCCCGCTCCTCCCCCGGCGGGCCGGACGGGTCTCGGAGGGGGCCGGCCGGTCGCGGTGGGGTGCCATGTGCGCGAGCAGGCGGACGGTCACCGACGGGGAGATCAGCGAGTTGCCCGACGCCGCGGCCCGTACCGCCTCGGTGAGCAGACCGGGTGCGCCGTCCTTGAGCAGAAAGCCGCACGCGCCGTTGCGCAGCGCCCGGTAGACGTATTCGTCGAGGTCGAACGTGGTGGCGATGAGGACGTTGAGGGGATCCGGCACATCGGGCCCGGCGAGGAGCCGGGTGGCCTCCAGACCGTCCAGCTCGGGCATGCGGATGTCGAGGAGGCACACATCGGGCCGCACGCGGCGGGCCTGCTCCACCGCCTCCGCGCCGTTCGCCGCCTGGGCGACGACCCGCATGTCCGGCTGGGAGTCGAGAATCATGCGGAAGGCGGCACGGACCATCTCCTGGTCGTCGGCGATGAGTACCTGGATCGTCATGTCACGCATGATCGCAGGCGATCGTCTCCTCCGTGGCCGTCTTGTCCAGCGGCAGGACCGCCACGACGTGCCAGCCGCCGCCGTCCCGTGGCCCTGACGTGATGTGCCCGTTGACCTCCTCGGCCCGCTCGGCGAGCCCCACCAGACCGTAGCCACTCCCCTCGGCCGACCGCTCGGCGGCGGGCGAGGCGCCACCCTGCCCGTCGTCGACGACCGACACCTCCAGCCGCTCCGGATCGCCGGGCCGCACACCGATCCGCACCTCCACCCGGCCGACCCCGGTGGCGTGTTTGCGGACGTTGGTCAGGGACTCCTGCACCACGCGGTGGACCGTGGTGGCGATGCCGGGCGGCAGCGGCCGGTCGGCGAGTTCAGGGGCGAGGATCAGTTCGGCGGCCGGCCCCACCGCGGAGAACTCCTCGGTGAGGGCACGCAGATCACGCGGCCCGCGCAGCCTGTGCGGACCCGCCGGATCGCCCGTGGGCCGGGTCGTGGCGGAGGCGGTGGCGTGGTCCCGCAGGCTGGTGACCATGGCCCGCATCGAACCGAGCGCCTGGGATCCGGCCCGCTCGATCTGGGCGAGCATCCGGTCCAGGTCCTCCGGGGACTGGGTGTGTCCGGCCGCGGCCGTGAAGCGCGCGGCTTTGGTCTGCGCGACGATCGCGGTGACGTGGTGGGCCACGAAGTCGTGCAACTCCCGCGCGTGCTCAAGTCGTTGGGCCTGCCGGAAGGTCTCCCGCTCCCGCTCCCGCAGTGTGTCGTACAGACGCAGACACAGCCCCACCGCCACCATGAACGGCACGACACAGACCGCGATGACGGCGATCAGGTTCTTGAGGAAGTCGTCCCACAGCTCGATCCGCAGCGGAATGACCACGGCGGCGAGGGAGGACGCCGCGACCAGCCCGGCCGCCGGCAGCGGCGGACAGCGCCGCACGGCGCGGGTGCTGAGCAGCAGCAGCGCACCCAGTTCCACCATGCCCGGGGTGTTCGGGGGACGCGCGGACAACTGCGCCTCCGTCACGGTCAGCACGCACGAGACGGCCGACGCGCCGAGGGCGTAGCGCGCGAAGAGGCGTTCCGGCACGGCGAGCGTGGCCAGGCACAGCACTCCGGACACCATCGTCGCCGCGGCCATCGCCGGACGCGGCGCGTTCAGCCCCTCCAGGACCACGAGGACGACCAGAGCGGCGCCGACCAGGCCCTGCCGGAGGTGCCGGAAGCGGAAACGGGACCGGAACTCGGGGATCATGGCAGGTCACGCTACGGTCCGGCCGCCGTCGCCACATCAGACTTTCGGCCGAGGAAACCGGGGAAGTAGCGCGGACCGCTTCGGCATTCCGGTGGATCCGCCGCGCCACGTCCGCACGAAGGATGGTATCCGGGGCGACCGGAGAGCGCTCAGGCCTGATGCGCCACGCCCCTGCCGACCCTTGCCCGCCAACCCTTCCGAAGGCCGTCGATGTTCCGCACCGCCCTGCGCACCCTCCGATCCCATCGGCTCCGTTTCGCGATGCCCGCCCTCGCCGTCGTACTCGGTGTGGCCTTCGTGACCGGTTCGCTGCTCTACGGCGACTCCGTCCGAGCGGCCGTGAACCGCGCACAGTCCAACTCCCAGCCCGATGCCTCCGTCTCCATCACCGCGGACCCCGCCGTCCCACACCGGCTCGATGACACGCTGCTGCGGCGGCTGCGCGCGCTGCCTTCGGCGGCCGCGGCGCGCGGTGTGGTGGAGGGCCACTCCTTCCTCGTCGGCTCCGACGGCACTCTGGTGGGCGATCTGAACCAGGCCGCGGGCGTCAACTACGTGCCCGATGGCAGCGGCGAGGACGTCCGTTATCCGCTCGCCGAGGGCCGTGGCCCCCGCGGCGCCGCGGAGATCGCCGTCGACCGGCGGACCGCCGAGCGGGCCGGGTACCGGGTGGGCGCCCGGGTGCGCGTCGTCGTGGCC
>NZ_JBHYVB010000047.1:5330-27354 GCF_042750115.1 Streptomyces sp. NPDC059455 | reverse complement strand
GCCGGGGGCCCCCAGGGGGGGGCGGGGCGCTAGGGGCCGCGCGGCCGGGGCCGGGGCCCGTGGCCGGGCCGGGGGGGGCCCCGGGGGGCGCGCGGGGGGGGCCGCCCCCCCCCGCCCCCCTCGGCTGGTCGGCGTCTTCACCGCCCATGACAGCCGGGTGGACTCCGGTGGCACGCTCACCGCCTTCGACACCGCCACCGCGCAACGGCACTTCGCCCCCGGGCCGAAGAGCTACTCGGCCATCACACTGACCGCCGCCGAGGGCACATCGGATGCCCAACTCGCCCAGCGGGCACAGAAGTCGCTGCCGTCGGGGCTGCGGGCGGTCACCCGCGCCGATCTGGAGTCCGGTGCCGCCTCCGGCGGGGACGCGGACAAGCTCACCACACTGCTGCTCAGCTTCGCCGGGGTCGCCCTGTTCGTCTCCACCTTCCTGGTGGCCAACACCTTCACCATGCTCAGCGCGGCCCGCGCCCGGGAACACGCGCTGCTGCGGGCCATCGGCGCCACCACGAACCACGTGATGCGCATGGTCCTGACCGAGGCCGCCGTGGTCGGCACGGCGGCCTCGGCCATCGGCTACGGCCTCGGCGTCGCCGCCGCACACCTGCTGGGCAGCCTGTTCGACGCCTCCGGAGCGGGCAACGCCACCGTGCCCGCGCTGTCCGCCAAACCGCTGCTCGCGGCCTTCGCCGTGGGCATCGGTGTCACCGTCCTCGCGGCCTACGTCCCGGCCCGCGGGGCGGCGGCCGTACCGCCGGTGGCGGCGCTGCGGACCGTCCAGCCGTCCACCGCCGCCTCACTGCGCCGCCGCAACACCATCGGGCTGATCACCACCGCGTGCGGCGCGCTGCTGATCGCCGCCGCCGTCGGCGAGCCGAATCTCCTCTTCGGCGCCGCGCCCCTGCTGCTGGTGGGCCTGATCGTCCTCACTCCGCTGCTCGCGCTCGGCGTCACCGGGTTGCTGCGCTCCCCGCTGACCCGGCTGGCGGGCGTCCGGGGCAAGCTGGCGGTGGAGAACGCCCGCCGCAATCCACGGCGTACGGCGGCCACCGCGACCACCCTGATGGTCGGTCTGGCGATGATCACCGCGGTCACCGTGGCCGTCACCTCGGTGAACCGCTACGACGAGCGGGAGGCCGACCGCTCCATGGCTTCGGACCTGCGCATCACGGCCGTCGACTTCGGGGAGGTCGGCGGGGACACGGCGACCCGGGTGGCGCGGCTCGCCGACGCCGAGGCCGTCACCCCCGTCATCCCCACCTACTTCGACCTCGCCGACAAGACCCCCCTCTCGGTCACCGCGGTCGACCCCGCCACGGTGGAACGCGCCGCGTCGCTCACCGTCCGCGAGGGGTCGCTGGACCGCCTCGGCCAGGGCATCGCCGTCACCCAGGAAGTGGCCGCCGCCCACGGCTGGCGGCTCGGCTCCCATGTCACCGGAAGCTTCACCAGCCCGAGCGGCCATACGCCGGGCGCCAAGGCCGGCCTGCCCGTCGTCGCGATCTACGACGGCCCGGAGGATCTGACCCCCGCCCTCGTCTCCGAGCGCGTCCTGCCACGTCCGGCCGGCGCCGAGAACCGGCCGAACATCGACTCGGTCCTGGTCAAGGCCGCCCCCAGCCACACCGCCGCGCTCCAGGAGGAGATCCGGCGCGCCCTGGACAACCCGGCACTGCTCGTCCAGGACCGCGCCGACGCGAGGGCCGCCGCCACCGCGCAGACCGAGCCATTCCTCAACATCATGTACGCCATGCTCAGCGTCACCGTGCTGATCGGCGCCCTCGGGGTGGTCAACACCATGGGCATGGCGGTCTTCGAGCGGGTGCGGGAGATCGGGCTCCTGCGGGCCATCGGGCTGGATCGCGGTGGCGTCGGATCCGTGCTGCGCCTGGAGTCGGTGACGATCTCCCTCTTCGGCTCCGCGCTCGGTGTCGTCGCCGGTACCGCCATCGGCGCGGCGGCCGTCCTCGGCCAGGAGGTCGTTCCGCTCGTCATCCCCTGGGACAGGACGGCCCTTTTCTTCCTCGCGAGTGCCGCGATCGGCGTCCTGGCCTCGCTCTGGCCGGGGCGGCAGGCCGCGCGCATCCCGATGCTGGAGGCCATCGGCGCGGACACCGAGTGACGGTCGTGGGGCGACCGCCCGTTGCCCCACCCCGGCGTGTCGCGGCCGGGAAACCACCGCGACACAACAACGGCGGGTAAAGGTGTTTTTCCGGGATGGGGGGCTCAGCGACGAGTGAGGAGCGGCCGTGCCCGCTGTCGACCAGCATCCGTGGCCGCGGGCCGCGGCCGTGGTGAGGGACTGGCTGGCGGGACCGGCCACATCCGGCGATCTGTCCGCGGCCCGCGCCCAGATGGGCTTCTCGCTCGCCTGGCACATCATCCTGGCCTGTCTGGGCGTGGGGCTTCCGCTGCTCACCCTGATCGCCGAGTGGTGGGGCGTGCGCACCGGTGACTCCTCGTACCGGCTGCTCGCCCGGCGCTGGGCGCGGGCCATGGGGGTGCTGTTCGCCGTGGGCGCGGTCTCCGGCACGGTCCTCAGCTTTGAGATGGGGCTGCTGTGGCCGGGGCTGATGGGCCGTTACGGCCAGGTCATCGGGCTGCCGTTCGCCATCGAGGGGATCGCCTTCTTCATCGAGGCCATCTTCCTCGGCATCTATCTCTACGCATGGGACCGGCTGCCGCCGCGTGTCCATATGCTCACCGCGATCCCCATCATCGTCGCCGGTGTGGCCTCGGCGTTCTTCGTGGTGTGCGCCAACGCGTGGATGAACCAGCCGCGTGGCTTCACCGTCCGCCACGGCAGGGTCGTGGACGTCGATCCGCTGGCCGCGATGTTCAACCCGGCCAGCCCGCCGCAGACCGTCCATATGATCCTGGCCGCGCTGATGGTGGCGTCCTTCCTGACGGCGAGCGTGTACGCGGTCTCCCTGCTGCGCGGCCGCACCGACCGCTACCACCGCGCGGGGTTCTTCATCCCGTTCGTCCTCGGCGCCGTCGTCTCGCCCGTCCAGCTGGTGGTGGGCGACTGGATCGCCCGCTTCGTGGCCGACTACCAGCCGGTCAAACTCGCCGCCATGGAGGGCGTCTTCACCACCTCCAGCCATGTACCGATCACCCTGGGCGGCATCGCGGGCGACCACGGCATCAAGTACGGCCTGGAGATCCCGAACGGCCTGTCGCTGCTCGTCGGCTTCAGCCCCAGCACGGTCGTCGAGGGGCTGAACCAGGTGCCACCCGCGCTGCGGCCCCCGGTCACCGGCACCCATCTGGCGTTCGACCTGATGGTGCTCGGCGGGCTGTTCCTGCTCGGGCTCGGGGCCTGGCTGCTGCTGGCCTGGTGGCGCACCCGGCGCCGGGGCGAGACCGACCCGCTGGCCCGCCGCGGCACGCGCCTCTTCCTGTGGCTGGCGTCATTCAGCGGTCTGGCGGCGGTCGTCTCGCTGGAGTGCGGCTGGGTGGTCACCGAGGAGGGCCGTCAGCCGTGGGTGGTGCAGGGCGTCCTCAGCGTCCGGGACGCGGTGAATCCCGCCCCCGGCCTGATGGCCGGGCTGTGGCTGCTGCTCGCGGTGTACGCCGCGATGACGGTGGCCACCGTCTACGTCCTGCGCCGGCTCGCGGGCGAGCGCCCGGTCCCGGTGGCCCCGCAGGAAGCCGATGTGACCGGCTATCCGGTCGTGTGAACCGCTGGAGGTCCTGATGCTCGCGGACACCGTCCTGGCGGTGATGTGGCTGGGTCTGATGTGCTACGCCCTCTTCGCCGGCGCCGACTTCGGGGCGGGGCTGTGGGATCTGGTGGCCGGTGGCAGCCGTCGTGGACGGCCGCAGCGCGCGCTGATCGAGCACGCCATCGGACCGGTCTGGGAGGCCAACCACGTGTGGCTGATCTTCGTGGTGGTGATGTTGTGGAGCGGCTTCCCCGAGGTGTTCGCCGCCGTGATGTCCACCCTCTATCTGCCACTGACCCTGGCGGCGCTCGGCATCATCGCGCGCGGTGCCGCGTTCGCGTTCCGCAAGGCCAGCACCCAGCTGTGGCAGCAACGGCTGTTCGGGGCCTGCTTCGCCACGTCCTCGGTCGTCACGCCCTTCTTCCTGGGCACGGTCGCCGGTGGTGTGGCCTCCGGGCGCGTACCCCCGGGCCTCGCCGCGGGGAGTACGGTCACCAGCTGGCTCAATCCGGCGTCCTTCCTCGGCGGTGTGCTGGCCGTGGTGACCTGCGCCCATCTGGCCGCCGTCTATCTGTGCGCGGACGCGGCACGCGCGGGCGGGCCCGGTCTGGTGCGGGCGTTCCAGCGGCGCGCCCTGGTCAGCGGGCTGGCCGCGGGTGCCGTGGCGCTGGCAGGCATCGCCGTGCTGCACTCCGACGCGCCACGGCTGTTCCACGGGCTCACCCATCGCGCCCTGCCCCTGGTGGTGCTGTCGGCCGTCACCGGGGTGGCCGGGCTGGTCCTGCTCATGCGGTCGCTGTGGGGCTGGGCGCGGGCCGCCGCCGCCCTCGCCGTGGCCCTCATCATCTGGGCCTGGGGCGTGGCGCAGTACCCGCTGATGCTGGTCCCGGACTTCACCGTGGCACGGGCGGCCGCACCGCCGTCGGTGCTGGCCGCCGTGCTGATCGTGTTCGCGGTCGGGGCGCTGCTGCTGATCCCGTCCCTGGGCTGGCTCTACGCGCTCTTCCAGCGCCCGGAGACCGGCGCGGCGGCGGGCGCCGAGGACACGCGCTGAACGGTCATCAGTCAGGCCACGGCCACGCTGAGCGGTAGGAGCGCGCTGAGCGGTCAGGCGGCGTCGATCAGGGTCAGGTCCGGGGGGACGAGCGTGGTCGACATCATCAGGGCGCGGATCAGATGGTCGTTGAGCGCGTTGCCGACCGGTTCGCCGACCTCCTCGCGGGTCAGCCAGGGCACTCCGTCCCGGGACAGCATCGTGCGCACCCGATTGACCAGGTGCTCGACGCGCTTCTCGCTCCAGGCCTCACCGGGGCGCAACTCCGCCAGCTGAGCGGCCGTCTGTCTCCAGGTGAGGGGCTGCGGCCGGGGCTCGTGGAGCAGATACCGCTGGCCGAGGACGACGAGCGCGAGCTTCTCCTCGTCGGTGAGCACCCATACCCGGGGCGGGCGGGTGACATCCCCGGGCAGGGCCACCGGCCGCTCGGTCTCGGGGCCGCTGACGAAGACCTCCAGCAGATGCTCACGGTCGCGCGAGCCCCGGACGAACAGCGGGGTGTAGCCGGTCTCGAGGGGCAGTGGCTCCTCGCCCGTGAAGAGCAGCCGGGACGGGAACCGGAGCGGCAGCCGGCCGTTGTTGGCGACCCACCAGCGGCCGTGGCGGTGGGTCAGTCTGCCCTGACAGCGGCTGACCTGGGGATCGTCCTCGCCCACACAGATGTGCACCTCGGGGCGGTTCCGTCCGAAGAGCAGCTCACGGCCGTCGCCGGGGCCGAGGGTCATACCACCGGTCAGCGCGAGGGCGAAGGCGGTGCCCGGCACCGGCGCGGTCACCCCGCGGGCCAGGCTGCCGTGGGCGGCGGGCAGCGGACGACCGCCGGTGGCCGGACGGCCGGTGGCGGGGCGACGGGCGGCGGGTGCCCGGCCGGTGGCGGGGCGGTCGCTGCCGGGAGGTGATGTGGTCATGATGCCGGGAGTTTCTTCGCGGCCGTGGCGGCGAGCGCCTTGGCGGTCTTGCAGAGCTTTTCGGTGGACTCGGGCCCGTAGACGTTCAACGACATGAACTCGACGGTGTCGTCACCGAGGGAGTTGCGGTACGAGCGGTGCAACATCCGGACCAGGCATGAGTCGTCGTCCCATTCGTTCGGCGACACCGAGCTCCGCTTGCCGGCGATGACCGCCCGTTGTCCGTCGTCCGTGGTGAACTGGTTGTCCCGGTTGAACACCACCTTCACCCCCGCGTCGCCCGAGCCGTCCGTCCACTCGCACTGCCAGTCCCCGAAGCCCGGGTCGCGGTCCGCCACCCGGACACCGGCGACCCGCTCGAGCTCATCGGTGTCCAGCAGCCGGCATGCGTGCCCCCGCAGCAGGGAGCTCGCCACCGGCTGCCCGGAGCGCCGGGGGACCTGGCCGCGGTCCAGCACACTGACCACGTAGTCGGTGGCGGCGTCGCCCAGTTGGCAGGGGTCGGGCGCCGGGGTGTCGAGCCGCTCGGTGATGATCCAGATCTGCTTTCGGTCGGCGGACGCGATGTTCCGCAGGCACTCGTCCCCATCGCGCTGGTACGCGCCGACGGTGACATTGCCGACCCTCCTGGTGGGCACGTCGCCACCCGACTCCGGCGGATCGGAGCTGAAGTTGAGCTGGACGTCGGCGATGTCATCGCCGCTTTCGCCCTGCAGCAGGACATCACACCGATCGATCTCGCCGTAGTCCGGGTCGAGCACGGTCTCGCCGAAGCGGCTGAGCGAGGCGGGGTTGAGCAACTTGCAGGGGTCGGCGGTCCGCGCGTCGCCTATGGTGCCGGCCGGGCCCGTCCGGGCCGGCGAGTCGGCCGTACCGGACGCGCCACGCCCGCCGTTCTTCCCGGACCCGCGGCTCTCGTCGGAGCGCCCGTCACCCCAGGGGCCGAAGAGGGTGGCCCAGGCCACCAGGACCGCGGCGGTACCCACCGCGGCCGCGGTGATGACCACCCGGCGGCTCGGGCGGCGCCACGACCCTCGGACGGACGGCGGCACCAGCCGCATCGTGAAGGGCGTGCGGTCCAGCGTGTCGCCGTCGTGGGGGTCCTCGAGGTCCTCGAACCGCGGGGACGACGGGGTGACCCGCCGCAGCAGCCGTACGGCCTGGTCGGCGGCCGGGCGCCGCCTCGGCTCCAGATCCAGCAGCCTGGTGAGCGCGTCCACCAGCGGACCGGCCCGGTGCGGGGTCTCGATATAGCCCTCGATGGCCCGCGCCACATAGGCCATGGGATGCGATGCCTCGCCGTACGGGGACCGTCCCTCGATCGCCGCGTAGAGCGTCGCGCCCAGTGAGAAGACATCGGACTTCCGGTCGGCCGCCTCTCCCCTGGCCACCTCGGGCGGCAGATACGGCGGTTTGCCACGCACCCCGCCCGTCTGGGTCATGGTGGCCTCGCTCCACAGCGCCCGGGAGATGCCGAAGTCGGTCAGCTTGGCGACCCCGTCCTCGGTGATCAGGACGTTCTCCGGGGTGACATCGCCGTGCACCACGCCCTCGGCGTGCGACTTCGCCAGCGCGGCGGCGATCTGGCAGCCGATGGAGGCCGCCTCCTCCGGGGGGAGCGCGACCCGGCCGCGCACCATGTCCGCGAGGCTGCCCCCGGACACGTACTCCATGACGATCCAGCAGATCTCGCCCTCGTCCACGAAGTCGAACACCGAGACGATGTGCGGATGGTGCAGCCGTGCGGCGTTGCGCGCCTCGTTGGTCAGGCGCGCCACCGCGCGGTCGTCGTCCGGACGGGCACACTTCACCGCGACCTGGCGGTCCAGCAGTTCATCGTGGGCCCGCCAGACGATGCCCATCCCGCCTCTCCCGATGGGCTCCTGGAGGAGATATCGGTCGGCGACCTTGTCACCGGCCTCCGCCATCACCCGCACCCCCGCTACCCCGCTTCATCACCCGTCACGTACCAGTGTCGCCACGGAGAGTACTTGCCCGCGAGGTCAGTGGGTAGCGCTACCGGCGGATAGCCCCCGGAAAGAGGGAAGCCTCCGGCGCACGACGGTCGCTTCGCGAGCGGGGTATCAGGGGGCCGGGGTGGAGCGCCGGAACCGGCGCTCCACATCCTTCACCGAATGCCCTCTCACCTCACGATCTCTTCCTTGACGACGATGTGGCCGGAGTCGGGATCGATGACTCCGCCGAGCCGGGAGTACGCGCCGTCGGTCAGGTCCAGACACTTGGGCACGGACGGCGTCCAGCCGAAGGTGCCGCGGTCGTTGACGCGCACGACCAGTGATCTCCCGTTGGCCACGTTGGTGACCTTCACCTTGGTGCCGAACGGCAGCTGCGGGCTACGGCTCAGGGAGGTGGCGGCGGTGTCCGCGTTGTTGTCGAAGAGTTCGCCGCTGGCGGTGTAGGCACCGGGCGGTATGTAGCCGTAGTGCGTGGCCCAGCAGTTCTGCCCGGGCGGCGGGGTGTCGCTGGTGGCCGCGGTGCTCGTCGGGGCGACGGTCACTACAGCGGTCAGTGCGGCGGCTCCGACCGCCAGTCGGCCGATCAGCGTTGCCTTGCGCATGGCGGAGGACCTCGTTTCGGTTGTCGTGGTGTGGTGTGAGTGGTGTGAGGGCGAGCGGCCTTGTCTCAGCCGGCCGCGCGATAGGCGGTGCCGATCTGGTTGGGCGTCGCGCCGTTGTAGAGACCGGTGCCGCCGCGGTCCGCGGAGAGCGTGAACCACGCGTACCGCTGGACGAAGGACAGGCCCTGCAGCATGGCGGTGGACTTCTTCACGAACGCGGCCTGCTGGGCCGGGGTCGGATACCTCGGGGTACCGCTCGAGAAGTCGATCAGCGCGTATTCGGTGAGCCAGATCGGCTTCTGGTAGCGGTTGTGGGTGGCCTGGAGATAGCCGCGCAGCTGTTCGGTCGCGCGGGTGGCGTCGAAGTCGGCGCCGTACCAGTGCAGGGGGATGAAATCGACCTTGTAGTTGCGGTCGGCGGCGCCCTTCATGAAGCGGTCGAGCCAGCCACCGGCGACATCGCCGCCGTAGGCCACCGCGGGCGCGCCGAGCCGCATACCGGTCGACTGGAGCCGGGGCCACAGGTCGAGCGCCTTGGCGACGGTCATATTGGCCTGGCCCGCCATGTCCGGTTCATTGAAGCCGAGCAGCGTCGTGCCCTGGCTCTTGGCCTGGTTGAGTTCGGCGTCGGTCACCGAGCCGGGACCCCAGATCATGGGCACGAATTCGACCCCGGTCGGGGGCTGGATCTGCTGCTTGCCCGAGGCCCAGGTGTAGAACCAGCCGACCTTGGCATCGGACATCGCCGCCGTGACCCCGTTGAACTTCCAGGCGCTGACACCCTTCTTCTTCACCACGGCGGTGGACTCCTCGGCGCTCGCCCGGCCTCCCGCGGTCAGCGCGGCCGGACCCGCCAGGAGCGCGGCGAGAACGCTTCTCCTTCTCATGGTCACGACCCCGCGTTGAAGGTGATGGTGAAGCCACTGCACTTGCCGCAGTTCTGCATCACCTGGTTGCCGGGCTCCTGGTCCTGCTTGGAGTAGGCGTACGCCTTGGGGCACCGGGAGGCGATCGCGTTGCTGTAGGGCGTCTTGACGTCCCGGTTGGGGTTGGTGCACAGCATCGGTGTGCCGTCCGGCCAGCGGGTGAGGTTGGCGGCCGGGCAGAACGGCAGCAGGTTCTGTGTGCAGCCCTGGGTGCCGCAACCTCCGCCACCGGCGGGGTTGTTGGGGGCGATCGTGATGGGGTTGGAGAACGCGTTGACGTAGCTCACGTTGTACCAGGGAGCGAGCGTGTCCTTGGTGTCGAAATTGAACTCGGCGAGGCTGACGGGCTGCTCGCCCAGCTCACAGCGGTCGGCGAACTTGCCGCAGTCCCCCACCTCGCAGTGGAAGGTGCTGCCCGACGTGCCGGTGCATCCCAGACGCGCGAAGAACTTTCCACGCCAGTGGCCGGGGTCGGCGTTCTCGGGGATCGTCACCGACGCCGACTGTCCGGGGTCCAGGATGGGCAGTTTGGCGAATTGCTTGGAGCCATCTGCATTGACCGCGCTGCCGATCCACACCTTCCGTCCGGTGTGATTGACGAAGGTCACCGTGTGGTTGGCGGCGAGAGTGGTCTTGGCCGCGGCGGGTGCGTTGCGGGTCGGCATCGCCACGCTCGTGGCCGCACTCGTCCCCGCGGTCGGCAGCAGGGCCGCCAGCACCACCAGTGCCGCGGTGGCCAGGCCGATCAGAATTCTGCGCATGACTCCTCCGTGGGAAGGGTGCTCAGCAGGTCAGATTGGCGCCCGGGGCGACGCCGAGGAGGCTGGTGAACTTCTTGTAGAGGTTGACCCGGTCCTGCATCTGGGCGGGGTTGGCCCCGTTGCACTCCAGCGCGCCGTTGATGGCGCGTATGGTCTGGCCGAATCCGGCGCCGGTGGTTATGGCCTTGTGCGCGGGCATGGAGCCGGGCCCGGACTGGGTGGTCCAGTACCAGAGCGCGGTCTTCCAGGAGATGACGGCGTCCGTCCGCACCAGGCCCGGCTTGTTGAGCAGATTGACGCCCAACGCGTCGCCCGCCGCCTTGTAGTTGAAGTTCCAGCTGAGCTGGATCGGCCCGCGCCCGAAGTACGCGGCCTTCCCCGCCGGACATCCGTAGGGGCGCGTCGTGTCGCAGTACTTCGGGTAGTTGGAGGTGTCCTGCTCCACGATGTGACGGAGGCCACCGGTCTCATGGCTGACGTTGGCCAGAAAGGCCGCCGCCTCCTGCTTCTTGACCGTCTCGGTACCTGTCCTGGCGAAGCCGGGGAACCGGTTCATCGCGCTGACCAGCGCGTCATAGGTGTAAAACGCGTTCTTGTTCGGGAACATCCGCTGGTACTGGGCCCGGTTCACCACGAAGCCGGCGGCCTGCGCCTGCACCGACGACGAGTCCCGCGCCGTGGCGGAGGCCGCGTCAGCGGCCGAAGGGGGAAGCGCAAGCGCCGATATACCGGCCGCCGCCGTCGCGGCCATGGCCACGAGGGCACGTCTTATGGGCATGTCTCATCTCTCTTTCGTGGCGGAACATTCGGATGCCACCGCGCCGATGACGCACGGGGACGCGCTCTTCGGGCAGTCATCGGGCGTGGCGACGCACGGGCGACGCGTCGCCGCCCTTGGGGCGGGAGGCCCGTGGGAAGGTGCCGCGTGATAGCGCGGCGGGAAAAGTGCTACGGAAAACTGGTGAATCCACTAGAGGTCATGCGCCGCGGCCCTGCCACGGCGGACCGGGACTCGGTCCCCTCAGGCCCTTCGCGGCCGCGGCCTGCACGGGCGCACGGAGGATTGTCACGATCATGACAACCTCGACATCAGACACGGGCTCCGCGGCCCGGTCCGTCCATAATCGACCCAGCGACGGCGTGGCCACCGCAGCGGCCGACACCCCTGAGACGGGACGTCCATTCACGGGGAACTCTCCGAGGTCCGGCCCCGGATGACGACATCCACCCGAGGCGCTCTCAAGAGCTGACGGGCCCCATGACACCGCCCCCGAACATATATGTCAATGGTCTGTACCAAAATCGGCAGGTGTCACCCCACGCCGCGCAGGTGTCACCCCACGCCGCTGGGGCGGAACTGGACACTGATGCGCGGTCCGGTGGCGCGGGAGGATTTGGGTATGGCGTGTTCCCACGTCCGCTGGCAGGCGCCGCCCATCACCAGCAGGTCGCCGTGGCCGAGCGGCCGCCGCATGGCCTTGCCGCCGCCACGTGGGCGCAGCAGCAGGTCCCGGGGCGTGCCCACGGACAGGATGGCCACCATGGTGTCCTCGGTCCTGCCGCGGCCGATGCGGTCGCCGTGCCAGGCCACGCTGTCCCGGCCGTCGCGGTAGTAGCACAGCCCGGCCGTGGTGAAGGGCTCCCCCAGCTCGGCGGCGTAGTACGTGGAGAGCGCCTCCCGGGCCTCGGCCAGGACGGGATGCGGCAGCGGATCCTCGGCGCCGTAGTAGGCGAGCAACCGTGGGACGTCCACCACCTGCTCGTACATGTGCCGCCGCTCGGCCTTCCAGGGGACCTCGGCGACGAGCTGGGCGAAGAGGTCGTCCGCTCCCCTCAGCCACCCGGGCAGCAGATCGATCCAGGCCCCGGCCCCGAGCTCGGTCCGGTGCGTCCCGCGCAGCGAACCGAGACCGATGCCATCGGTCTGGTCGAAGAGCGAACCCTGGAGATACGTACCCATATGTGCAGCGTACCCCGCGTAATCGAGCAAGCGTTCTACTGGTGGATCCAGGCGGATGCGCCCATGGCCGCTTCGGCGACACCACCGCAGGTCAGTGGCCGGTCGCCGTGGAGCAGCGGCAAGGGCGACATCATTCGTGCCGTCGCGCGACACTTGGCCTGACGCGTTGCTCTCCGTCCAGGCCGGGGGTCGGCCCATGACCCTGCGCACACCACGTGGCACATCGCGTGGCACACCACCACGCACACCGTGTCCGGCGCCCTCCCGGCCGCCGGGGCTGGGGCCCAGGACCTGGGCCCAGGTGCCGCGCCGGTCCCGGCAGGTGCTGGTGGTGACCGGCCACGACCGGAACTCACCGGTGTCCACGGCGATCCTGTACGAGCACACCGAGGCCGGGTGGCGGGCCGGGGCGAGCCGGGCGGCGCACAACGCGCTCCACGGCTGGACCGACGACCACCGGGAAGGCGATCTGCGCTCCCCGATCGGCGTCCACACCCTCACGGACGCCGGCGGACGGCTCGCCGACCCCGGAACCCGGCTGCCCTACGAGCGGTCGGCCCGCTTCACCGCGAGCGGTACGGGCTTCGAAGGCGAGCCCCTGTCCGGCTCGTTCGACCACGTGATCGCCATCGACTACAACCGCCGGCCCGGCACCTCTCCCCTGGACCGGACCCGCCCCCTCGGCCCGGACCGGGGCGGCGGCATCTGGCTGCACATCGACCACGGCGGCCCCACACGTGGCTGTATCAGCCTCTCGGAGGGCGCCATGAGGGAGTTGCTCCGGGCGCTGGACCCTGACCGCGAGCCCGTCGTCGTCATGGGCGACGCGGCTTCACTGGAGCGCTGAGGGCCGGGCCATCCGCGGAGCCACTTCCCGGGCCACTTCCCGGGCCATTTCCCGGGTCACTTCCCAGGCCGCCTCCCGGGGCACTTCCCAGGCCGCTTCCCGGGTCACTTCCCAGGCCGCTTCCCGGGTCACTCCGAGAAGCGGCTGCGGTGGGCACGGCGGGTCAGCGGCTCGGCGATGGCCTCCACCAGCCAGTCCAGTTCGGACTGATGGACCCGTACCGGGTTGCGCAGGGTGCCGACCCCCTCGATGGAGATCTCCACCACGTCCCCGGCGCGCAGGGTGAAATCGAGGCCGGGCACGATGCCGGTGCCGGTGGACAGCACGGCGCCGTCGGGGAAGGGCTGGGAGCGCCACAGGTGGTCCACCAGCCCCTGCGGGGTGCGGTGGAACGCGGCGGTTGAGGTGGCCGCCTGGTACGCCGCCTCACCGTCGCGCCACACCGCCATGGCGATGCCCATTGCGTCGGGCGCGTCGATCTCCCAGGCGGGCACGATGGCCGAGGACACGGCGGCGCTTCCGGCGTAGATCTTGGCCTGCGGGAGGTAGAGCGGGTTCTCGCCCTCGATGGACCGTGAGCTGACGTCGTCGGCGACCAGATAGCCGACGGTCTCGCCGTGCCGGTTGAGGACCAGCGCCAGTTCGGGCTCGGGGACGTTCAGCTCGGAGTCGTCGCGTACGGCGATCGGCTCGCCGTCGGTCACCACCCGCCACGGCGGGGATTTGAAGAACAGCTCCGGGCGCTCGGCGTCGTAGATCCGCTCGTACACCGACTGCTCGGTGCTCTCCTCCACCCTGGCCTCGCGCGAGCGTTCATACGTCACCCCCGCCGCCCACAGCTCCATCAGCCCGTCCAGCGGCGGCAGCGGCAGGACGTCCTGCTCATGGGCGGCGGCCGGGCCGGACGCGGTGTTCTCCACCAGGGCCCGCAGCTCCAACGTGGGCAGCCGCAGCAGTTCGGCGATGAGCGGCGCACCGGGGAAGGCCCGGATCCCGCCGGCGTCGTCGGCCACTCCGGTCCGGACCGCCCCGGCCTCATCGGCGAAGCGCACGATGCGGGTCATCTGTCGTCCTCTCCTCTCGTGACGGTGTGATCGGTGCTCCTACCCGGCGGAGGGTGGTGGCCGGGTTCATCGGACCTCCCTGCGGACCACACCCTCTCGCGGAAACATCTGACCTGTGGAACGTAGGTGCCATCTACAGCCTTTGACAAGGCCACAAAACCACGAGCCTTCCCCCAGATGACCCTTGGCGACCACAGCAGACATCTGACATGTTGGTCGGCGTTGCTCGCTTTCCCTCGCCCTTTTGCCCCCAGGAGCGCGCGCCATGACCCTTCGTGTCGTCGACGTCGACACCATCGATGTCCGCTTTCCGACCTCCCAGCACCTCGACGGCTCCGACGCCATGAACGAGGCACCGGACTACTCGGCGGCGTACGTGGTGCTCAAGACCGCCGATGACGCCCCCTCCGGCCGAGGGGGAACGGAGTCCGCACCCACCGCCGAACCCCTGGAGGGCCATGGCTTCACCTTCACCATCGGCCGTGGCAACGACCTGGCGGTGCGGGCGGCGCGCGCCATCGGGGAGCGGGCCATCGGCCTGTCGGTGGCGGAGATCACCGGTGATCTGGGCGCCTTCTCGCGCCATCTGCTGGGCGACAGTCAGCTGCGCTGGCTCGGCCCGGACAAGGGCGCCATCCACCTGGGCAGCGCCGCGGTCATCAACGCGGCCTGGGACCTCGCCGCCCGGCGGGCGGGCAAACCCGTGTGGAAGCTCCTCGCCGACCTCTCGCCCCGGCAGGTGGTCGACCTGGTGGACTGGCGCTACCTCAAGGACGCGCTCACCCCCGAGGCCGCCCTGAAGATGCTCGAATCCCGCGCCGGGGGCCGCGCCGAGCGCGAGGCGTACGTCCGTGAGCACGGATACCCCGCGTACACCACCAGCGCGGGCTGGCTCGGATACGACGACGCCAAGCTGGCCCGGCTCTGCCAGGAGGCCGTGGACCAGGGCTGGAACTCGGTGAAACTGAAGGTGGGCGCCGATCTGGAGGACGACATCCGGCGCTGCCGTATCGCCCGCGGTGTCATCGGACCGGACCGCCGGCTGATGATCGACGCCAATCAGACCCTGGGCGTGGCGGAAGCGGTCTCCTGGGCCGAGGCGCTCCGGGAGTTCGACGTCTGGTGGTTCGAGGAGCCCACCAGCCCCGATGACATCCTCGGACACGCGGCCATCGCCCGGCGGATCGGCCCGATCCGGGTGGCCACCGGCGAACACGCCCACAACGCGGTGATGTTCAAGCAGTTCCTCGTGGCCGACGCGATCGGCGTCTGCCAGATCGACGCCTGCCGCCTGGCCGGTGTCAACGAGGCGGTGGCCGTTCTGCTGCTGGCCTCGGCGTACGACGTGCCGGTGTGCCCGCACGCCGGTGGGGTCGGCCTGTGCGAGCTGGTCCAGCATCTGTCGATCTTCGACTATGTGGCCGTCAGCGGTTCCATGGACGACCGTGTCATCGAGTACGTCGACCATCTCCACGAACACTTCCACGACCCGGTCCGCATCCGTGGCTCGCGCTATCTCGTCCCCGAGGCACCCGGCTACAGCGCCCGGATCCGGCGGGAGAGCCTGGAGACCTACCGCTACCCCGATGGACCGGTCTGGAGCCGCCGCGGCTGACTGGCATCCTGGTCGCCATGTCCACCAATCCAGACCGCTCCGGCCCGGGCGGCGACGGTGTCCCCGCCGCCGGGAGCAGTGTTGTCGACATAGCCATCGACCGGCTGCGCAAGCGCATCGAGAGCGGTGAGTTCACGCCCGGCCACCGGTTGCCGCCGGAGGCGGTGCTGGCGAGTGAGCTCGAACTCTCCCGCCCGTCGCTGCGGGAGGCGGTCCGCGCCCTGGCGATGGCCGGGGTCCTGGACGTACGCCGCGGCGACGGCACGTTCGTCACCGATCTGCGCCCTGACCGGCTGCTGCGCGCTCTCGGCAGCTTCCTGGACCTGGCCCAGGACACCGGTCTGAACGAGATGCTGGAATGCCGCAAGGTTCTGGAGCCGGGCGCCACCGCGCTGGCCGCGACCCGCGTCGACGAGGCCACCCTCGACCGGCTCCAGGAGCGGATCGAGCGGATGCGCGGTCTGCAGGACCCCGAGGAGCTGGTGCACGAGGACATCGCCTTCCACGCCGACATCGTCGCCGCGTCCGGCAACCTCACCCTCGCCTCCCTGGCCGACTCGGTCACCCAGCGCACCGTCCGGGCCCGCATCTGGCGCGCCCTGGTCAAGTCCGATGTGCTGTCCTGGACCCACCAGCAGCACATGGACATCTACACCGCGCTCCGCGCCCATGACAGCCTGGCCGCGTTCACGGCGGCCAGCCGGCATGTGGGCGATGTGGAGCTGTGGGTTCGCGACCGGCTGGACGCGGTGCGCGACCGCCGCTGACCATGCGGGAGGGGTGGCCCTCCCCTTGGACCGCCGCTGGCCACGTGGCGGTGAGCCCTCCGCGGATCAGATGTCGCGCCGTACGAGAAAGCCCAGCAGGGTGCGCAGTTCCGCGCTCGCCCGGGGCGCGAGCGGCAGGCTCTCCAGGCATGTCTCCACGGCCGCGATGTGGCGGTCGGCCTCCTCCAGGGCCGTGGAGCGGCCACCGGCCCGCTCGACCAGGGCGGCGGCCCGGCGCGTGGTGGCGTCGTCCGGGGTGTCCGGGAACTCCTCCAGCAGCGTGGCCAACCGCGCGGCGGCCGGGGCGCCGGGGCCGCGGGCGCTCAGCGCGGCGAGCACGGGGAAGGTCTTCTTGCGCTGCCGCAGATCGCGGTGGACGGGTTTGCCGGTGACCGCGGGGTCGCCCCAGATGCCCAGCAGATCGTCCACCACCTGGAACGCCACGCCCATGTGCCGTCCGGCCCGGTCCAGGGCGGCCACGGTGGGCTCCGGCGCCCCGGCGAGCGCGGCGCCCAGGGCGGCGGCGCAGCCGAGCAGCGCGCCGGTCTTGTGCTCGGCCATCGTGCGGTACTCCTCCGGCCCCACCGCCTCGGGTCCCGTCCAGGGGCGCGACTCGAAGAGCAGGTCGTCCGCCTGACCGCGGACGAGGTCGCCCAGCGCCGCGCTCAGCTGCCGCACGGCGGCCGCGGCTCCGGCGCCGTCCACGCCGGCCAGCGCCTCCACGGCCAGCGCGAACAGGGCGTCACCGGCGAGCACGGCCGGGCCGGTCCCGTACGCCTTCCACACGGTGGGGCGGGTGCGGCGGGTCTGGTCGCCGTCCATGATGTCGTCGTGCAGCAGTGAGAAGGTATGCACCAGCTCCACCGCCACCGCCCCGGCGACCGCCGTCTCACCGGATGCCCCGGCCGCCTCCGCGCACAGCACGGCCAGGGCCTGTCGCACCCCCTTGCCGCCCGATCCCTCGGCGGGCCTACCGCCCACATCGCACCAGCCGAAGGAGTACGCGGCCATCTCGGCCACCCATGGGTGCAGCCGCCCGACCGTGTCGGCCAGCGCGGGGCGCACCAACTCCCGGCAGCGGCCGAGGATTTCGCCCGCGGTGGCGGTGGTCTCCTCGGCGCCGCGGCGCGCGGGGTCCGTCGTCGTCACAGCGCCACCTCCAGGACCTCCGTGAGGCCGAACTCCTCGCGGGCCCGGTCCACCATCCGGCGGGCGTGCCGCAGCCCGATCCGCTCCAGCACACCCCCCAGTTCGGACAGGTCATCGGCGGTTTCGGCACGGTCGCGGCCCAGCCGGGCCAGGGACTTGATGAGCCCGAGCCGGGCGAGACCCTCGCCCCGCGGCTCGCTCATGTCGCGGAACTCGTCCAGGGCCTGCTGGTACATCGCACGAGCCGCCTCATAACGGCCCGCGCGGTAGAGCACATTGCCGCGCATCTTGTGGTTGTAGGCCAGCGCGCTCACCAGGTTCATCTCGCGGCAGGTCAGTTCGGCCTCGGAGAGCAGCTCCAGCGCGCGCTCCACATCCCCGTCGCGTACGGAGACGATGTCGGCCATGCCCCGCAGCGCCCATGCGTGTCCGCGCCGGTCCTCGGCCTTCGCGGCTATCTCCGCGGCCTCCTCGAACATCGCGTAGGCCGAGTCGTACGACCCGGTGTTGCGGTGCATCTGGGCGATGCCCTCGAGCGCCCAGACGGTGTGGCGTGCCTCGCCGCGTTTCCGTGCCTCGGCGAGGAGTCGCTCGTGCAGCGCGCCCACGGCGTCGTAGTCGCCCTGGATACGGCCGGTCTCCGCCATCCCGGCCAGTGAGTAGCCACGGACGACGATGTCCCCGCCGCGCTCGCCGAGGTCGGCCGCGAGGCCGAGCAGCCGCCACGCCAGCGCCAGCGCGCCCCGCTGCCGGGCGAGGGTGCCTCCGCTCCACAGCGCCCATGCCATCGCGCCGAGGTCCCCCGCCGCGCGGGCCGCGCGGTAACTGGCCTTCCACTCGCGGTCGGCCTCGCCCACCTGCCCCAGCCTCCGGTGTGCCTCGGCGACCGCGAGCCCCGCGCGGGCCGCCTCGCCCGGGGAGCCGCCCCGCTCGGCCGCCCGCAATTGCTCGGTGCCCGCCGCCAGCACCTCGACCAGGGACGAGTTCACGGACAGGGTGGTGAGGGAGCCCTGGTACTCAGGGGCGAATGCCTTGCCGTACATAGATGCCTTTCCGTCTGTTGTTCGCAGGAAGCGCCCGCCTCTATGCACCGAGTGCATACACGGGGTGTATGCACCCTACGTATACACGGTGTGCATAGAAGCCAGGAAACCGGCCCCGTCAGGGGCATCGATGCTGCGCGTCCGTTGCCGATCTAGACGCGATCGGACCCGGAGAGGTTCACCGCCCGGCTCCGTCGATGGCAAAAAAACCTTATGAACCTGGTCTGGTCCGCGTCCCCGTCACTTCGCGCTCGATCCAACGGCAGATCACGTCGACCACATAGGCCCGCTCCGCGCGCCTCAGTTCCCGCCCCTTGGGGATCTCGTGCCAACGCTGAAGACAGGTACGGCAGCAGGTGGCCGTCGCGTGCTGGGCGACGAACACGGGGTGGCCGCGATAGGGCGTCTGCTTGCCGTCCTTGTAGGGCGCGGCGGGGGCCAGCCGCTTGGCGATCAGGTCGTAGGCGTGCCAGCGCAACGTCGACGGTCCACTCAGCTCGGCCGTGGCCCGATCGCGACCGCGCAGATGGAACTTCGCGCGGAACGGGTGGCGCGCGATGACTGCCAGCCGCTGGTCGAGCGATTCGGGGCTCGGACCGGGCGAATCAGGCGCCGGACCGGACGAGTCGGACGTCGGCTTGGACGAGTCGGACGTCGGGTCGGACGAGTCAGGCATCGGCTCGGACGAGTCAGGCATCGGCTCGGACATCGAAGGCTCCCGGAGACGACAAAGGCCCCTTCTGATCATATGACGGCTGGTCCACGGCACCATCGGCCGGGGCCATGCCTTGCGCGCCCGCCGGCCCGAGGGCACTGTGACGGCCATGGTGGACGCGCAGTTCTCCGATCGCCGGCTGGCCGCGCTGTACGACCTGTTCTGCCCCTGGGACGAGCGCGGGGACTTCAGGTTCTATCTGCCCCTCGTGATAGCCGCCCGCTCCGTCCTGGACGTGGGGTGCGGCACGGGCGCCCTGTTGCGCGGGGCACGGGAGAACGGGCACGAGGGGCGGCTGTGCGGGCTGGATCCAGCGGTGGGGATGCTGGAGGTGGCGCGGGAGTGCCCGGATGTGGAATGGGTGCTCGGTGACCTGACCTCGGCGCCGGGGTGGCGCCGTGAGTTCGAGCTGGTCGTGATGACCGGCCACGCCTTCCAGACGCTGGTCGGAGACGAGGAGTTGCGCGGTGCGCTGGCCGCGATCGCCACGGCGCTGACCGACGATGGCCGCTTCGTTTTCGAGACCCGCAATCCGCTGGTGCGGGAGTGGGAGGACTGGGACGTGCGGTACTCGGGCGAGGTGGCGGACGCCTCCGGGGCCGTGGTGCGCTGTGTATGCGAGGTGGAGACGCCGGTGCGGGGCGATCTCGTGGCGGCCACGCACACCTACAGCGGTCCGGGCTGGGAGCGGCCCCTGCTGAGCCGCAGCACTCTGCGGTTCCTCGGCCCGGACGCGCTGGCGCGGTTCCTGGACGAGGCGGGGCTGGCCGTGACGGAGCAGTACGGGGACTGGGACCGCGGGCCGCTGACGGACACCGGCCCGGAAATCATCACCGTGGCCCGCCGCCACCGCTGACCCGGTGGGGTACGGCCGTCAGCCCCCGGTTCTGCCGGTGGCCAGGTGCGATGTCCTCCCGGTCGCAAGGAGCCGCCCGGAGGGCCGGGAGGACGTGGCGTACAGAGTCTGCCTGCCAGAAGCCACCACGGCGTACGGACCACACGCTCCCGGGCCAGGTCCACCGCGAGGCGGCCGAAGGACTCCGGCGGAAGCAGGTCCGGCCCGGCGGGTGCGACGAAGGCGCCGGTCCAGGTTCCCATTCGGTCCAGGTCCCCATTCGGTCCAGGTTCCCGTCAGGAGGGGTGCCGGACCGCCCGCCACTCCGGCGCGAGCACCGACCAGATCTCCATGTCATGCCGCTTGCCCCGGTGCAGACGGCCCTCCCGCAGCACACCGTCCTTGGTCATCCCCAGCCGCCGGGCCACGGCGATGCTGGCCTCGTTCGCGGTCGCCGCCCACCACTCCACGCGGTGGATGCCCCGCTCCTCGACGGCCCAGTCGATGATCACGCGCGTGGCACGGGTCACCAGCCCCTTGCCCACCGCCGACGGCTCCAGCCAGCAACCCGCCTCCGCCGTGCGCTGTTCGACGTCCATCGTGCGGAAGAGGACCCCGCCGACCAGTTTGCCGTCCGTCCAGATGCCGTGGATCCGCCCGGCGTCGGCCGCCGCCTTGTCCGCGTATCCCTGGAGGAACGCCCGGGCCGACTCCAGGTCGGCCGCGGCGTCCGCCAGTGCGATGTGCCGCCCGATGAATTCCCGTCCCCGGTCCATATGGGCGAGGAACTCCTCGGCCTGCCACGGCTCCAGCGGGCGCAGCTCCGCGCCGTCCTCGCCCAGGGGTATCGCGTACATCGTCACCTTCCACCGTCCGAACCAGCGCGCCCAGTACGGGGGGATCCTCTCACCGAGGGGCCGTCCGCGCGTTTCCTTTTGTACCTACTAGTATGTAGGGTCGTGTCCATGGACACCCGGGAACGACTCATCGCAAGCACCCGTGAGCTGCTGTGGGAGCGCGGCTATGTGGGCACGAGCCCGAAGGCGATCCAGGAGCGCTCCGGAGCGGGCCAGGGCAGCATGTACCACCACTTCCGCGGCAAGCCCGACCTGGCGCTCGCCGCGATCAGCCGCAGCGCCGAGGAGCTGAGGGGCAGGGCGGAGGCCGAGTTCGGCGGACCCGGCACCGTGGTCGAGCGGATCACCGCCTATCTGCGGCGGGAGCGGGACGCGCTGAAGGGGTGCCCGGTCGGCCGTCTCACCCAGGACCCCGATGTGATGGCGGATCCGGAGCTGCGCCGACCGGTCGAGGAGACCTTCGTCTGGCTCACCGACCGGCTGGCCGGGCTGCTCGCGGAGGGCCGGGCGAGCGGCGAGCTCGACACCGGGCTCGACCCGGTGGCCACGGCCACCGCGCTGGTCGCGGTGTTGCAGGGCGGCTATGTGCTGGCCCGCGCCGCCGACTCGGCCGAGGTGTACACCCGGGCGATGGACGGGGCGCTCGGCCTGCTCACCGCCCATGTCCGCTGAGCCCCCTGACCTTCCCTCAATCCCTCGCCCGAACGGGAGCCCCCGACATGCCCTTCGTTCGCATCGACGCGCTGCGGGCCGACGCCGACCGGCTCGACGCGCTCGGCCGTGCCGTGCACGACGCGCTGGTGGAAACCATCGGCTTCCCGCCCAACGACCGGTTCCAGGTCCTCACCAGCCATGACGGCACCAGCGGCATGCTGCGCTATGACGACTACCTCGGTGTGCCGCGCGACGACGGCATCGTCTACATCGCCCTCACGATGCGCTCGGGGCGCACACCGGCACAGAAGCAGGCGCTGTACCGGCGGATCGCCGAACTCGCCGAGGAGTACGCGGGGACCGAGCCGCGGAACGTGTTCATCACCCTGACCGAGAACGAGTCGGCCGACTGGTCGTTCGGACACGGGGTGGCGCAGTACGTCGAGGGATGAGACGTCGCCATCGGGCCTGACATGGCGAGAATCCGTTGGCTTCTGTCATTTCAGCCCCTGGGTGATCTTCTCCCGGCTCCCTAGCGTGGGGGGGGGGGGGGGGGGCGGCCCCCCCCCCCCCCCCCCCCCGGGCGGGGCGCCGCCCGCGGGGGGCGGGGGCGCGCGCCC
>NZ_JBHYVB010000047.1:0-5320 GCF_042750115.1 Streptomyces sp. NPDC059455 | reverse complement strand
TGTGTGTTTTCTCCCGCCCCCTCGGGCCTCTCTCGGTTGTTAATGTTTGTTTTTTTTTAATCCCCCCCGGGGGTTTATCACCCCCGGGCCCCGTGGGGGGGGGGGGCCCCCCCCCCCCCCACACCCGGAAGGAGACGCTGGTGCCTGCCACGTTCGAAAGGGAGCCGGACGCCACCCGATGACCAAGATCCTGCTCTCCCTGCACGTCCTGGCCGCCATTGTCGCGATAGGCCCCGTCACCGTAGCGGCCAGCATGTTCCCGCCCGCGGCCCGCAACGCCCACGCGGCCGCCGCCGAGGGCCGGACGGACCTGGGCACGGTCCGGCTGCTGCACCGCATCTGCCGCGTCTACGCCAAGATGGGCCTGGCCGTCCCCGCCTTCGGCTTCGCCACGGCCGCCGTGATGGGCGTCCTCGACAGCGGCTGGCTCACCGCCTCCATCGCCCTGACGGCCGCGGCCGCCGGTGTCCTGGTCGCCTTCGTCCTGCCCCGCCAGGGCGAACTCCTCGACACCCTCGGTGCGAGCAAGGCCCTTGAGCGGTCCGACACCGTCCAACTGGCCATGTTCACGGGCGTGTTCAACCTGCTGTGGGCGACGGTGACCATCCTCATGATCGTCCGCCCGGGCTCGACCACCGGAGCCTGACCCCGCCCCCTCTCCCGCGCTGTGGCCTGAAGCCGGTCACTGCGCGGGATCCGGCCATTGGCGCGCGATAATGACCGGGAGCGCCGGGGCGGAAACAGGAGGCGGTGCAGGGTATGCACGGTGAGTACAAGGTGCCGGGCGGCAAGCTGGTCGTCGTGGATCTGGAGGTCCACGACGGCGCGCTGCGCGAGGTGCGGGTGGCGGGCGACTTCTTCCTGGAACCGGATGAGGCGCTGCACGCCATCGACCGGGCCCTGGAGGGCGCCCCCGCCGACGCGGACGCACAGGCGCTCGCCGCCCGCGTCAAGGCGGGGCTGCCCGCCGGCACCGTGATGTTCGGCTTCTCCCCCGAGGCCGTCGGCATCGCGGTGCGGCGGGCGCTGGCCCGTGCCACCGACTGGACGGACTACGACTGGCAGCTGATCCACGAGGGGCCGCAGCACCCGGCGCTGCACATGGCCCTGGACGAGGTGCTGACCGACGAGGTCGCCGCCGGACGGCGGCCACCCACACTGCGGGTGTGGGAGTGGGGCAGCCCGGCCGTCATCATCGGCAGCTTCCAGTCCCTCCGCAACGAGGTGGACCCCGCGGGTGCGGCCCGCCACGGAGTCACGGTGGTTCGGCGCATCTCCGGTGGCGGAGCCATGTTCGTGGAGGCCGAGAACACCATCACCTACTCCCTTTCCGCACCGGCCTCTCTCGTCTCCGGCCTGTCATTCGCCGACTCCTACGCCTACCTCGACGACTGGGTTCTGACCGCGCTCGGCGACATGGGCATCAAGGCCTGGTACCAGCCCCTCAACGACATCGCCTCCGAGGAAGGCAAGATCGCCGGTGCCGCGCAGAAGCGCCTGGCCAGCGGCGCCGGCGCGGTGCTGCACCACGTGACGATGGCGTACGACATCGACGCCGACAAGATGCTCGATGTGCTGCGCATCGGCAAGGAGAAGCTGTCCGACAAGGGCACCGAGAGCGCCAAGAAGCGCGTCGACCCGCTGCGCCGCCAGACCGGCCTGCCACGCGGCGAGATCATCGACCGCATGCTCGCCTCCTTCCGCGCCCGCTACGGCCTCGCTCGGGGGCACGTCACCGAGGAGGAGATGGCACGCGCCGAGGAACTCGCCCTCACCAAGTACAGCAGCGAGGAGTGGACAGCGCGGGTGCCATAGGAACCACCCTCGGCGCGGCGCTCGGCGGCCTGGTTCCCTCAGCATGATGCGCACGACATCTCTTGCATGTTCTATGCCATGGAGCATAAGTTACCCGCACGTAAGGGAGGTGGTGGGTGGCATGGTCCGGCGCAAGAGCGACAGTCGTGAGCGGATGGTGCTGAGCGCCGCGGCGCTGCTGCGTGAATACGGCGCGAGCGCCACGAGCATCGACCGGGTGCTCGCGCACAGCGGAGCCCCGCGGGGCTCGGTCTACCACCATTTCCCGGGCGGGCGGGCGCAGTTGATCGATGAGGCGGTGGCGCTCGCCGGTGACTTCATCGCCGGGCTGATCGAGACCGGTGCGCGGCCCGATGACCCGCTGGAGGCGGTCGACGCGTTCTTCACGCTGTGGCGCGGACGGCTCCTCGAAAGCGACTTCCGGACCGGCTGCCCCATCGTGGCGGTGGCCGTCGAGACCAACGACGACGCCCCGCAGCTCGCCCGCTCCGCGGCCGCGGCGTTCACCCGCTGGCAGGAGGCGCTGGCCGCCCTGTTCGTCCGGCACGGTCTGTCGGAGGAGCGGGGAAGGCGGCTGGCCGCGTTCATCATCGCCGCCGTGGAGGGCGCCGTCATCATGTGCCGGGCCGAGCGGAGCACCGCCCCGCTGGAGGCGGCCGCCGCCGAGATCCATGACCTTCTGGCCCACGCTCTGCGTACCACCGGCTCGTTGGCGGACCCCGCCCGCGACCGCGACGCGCCACCACCGTGAAACCACGCCGCCACCGTGAGGCCACGGTGAACCACCGCCGTGATCCGCGGGCCGCCGGATGGGTGGCGCGCGGACCCGTCCGCCGACTCAGCCCTGTGTGAAGGAGCAGCCATGCCCACGCTGGACCGCCGGGACAACGTCTTCGTGCTCGACCTCGGGGACGGCGAGAACCGCTTCCACCCCGACTGGCTCGCCACTGTCAACAGCGCCCTGGACGAGGTGGAGAAGGCCGAGGGGGCGCGTGCCCTGGTGACGGCCGCCACCGGCAAGTTCTACTCCAACGGCCTGGACCTGGAATGGCTGTTGGAACACGCCGACCAGCACCAGGACTATGTCTCCTCCGTCCACGGACTCCTGGCCCGGATGCTGTCGCTGCCGCTCGTGACCGTGGCCGCGCTGCAGGGGCACACCTTCGCGGCGGGCGCGATGTTCTCCCTGGCCCATGACATCCGGGTGATGCGCGCCGACCGTGGCTTCTGGTGTCTGCCCGAGGCCGACATCAACATCCCCTTCACCCCAGGCATGTCCGCTCTCATCCAGGGCCGGCTGAGCCCGCGGACCGCCCACGAGGCCATGGTCACCGCTCGTCGTTACGGCGGCCACGACGCGCTCACCGCCGGGATCGTCGACCACGCGGTGGCGGAGGACTCCGTCCGGTCGACCGCGGTAGAGCTCGCCGCGGCGCAGGCGGGCAAGGCCGGTGACACCCTCGGCACCATAAAGAGCCGGATGTACGCCCCCGTACTGGCCGCCCTGCGTGCGAAGGACAACCCCCTCGGCTGACAACCCCCTTGGCCAACAGCCCCCTTGGCCGACAACCCCCTGGCCGACAGCCCCAGCGGCTCCCGTGCCGCGCCCCTCCCGAACGGCGCGGCCCACCACGACCGCAAGGAACGCCTGTGACCACCACCGACCTCACCACCCTCTCCGGCCTCGATCTCATGCGATGGGTGCAGTCCGAGCGTCCCACCGACGTTCCCACCATCGGACGGCTCCTCGGCATGCGCTTCGACGAGGTCGACCCCGGACGCGTCGTCGTCTCCCTCGACACCCGCCCCGACTTCGCCAATCCCCTCGGCACCGTGCACGGCGGTATCGCCGCCACTCTGCTCGACTCGGCCATGGGCTGCGCCGTTCACACCACTCTCCCGGCCGGGGTGGGCTACACCACCCTGGAGCTCAAGGTGAACTACATTCGCGCCGCCCGCACCGACGGGCAGACCCTCATCGCCGAGGGCACCGTCCTCCACGCCGGTCGCCGCACCGCCACCGCCGAGGGCAAGGTGCTGGACGAACAAGGGAAGTTGATCGCCCACGCGACCACCACCTGCATGATCCTCGGCGCGGACGGCTGACCGGCCCGAGTGGGGAGAGTGGCATATGAAGCTGATCGCCGTGGGGGACGTGGTGGTCGCCCGGAGGCCGGCCGTGGCACTCGACGGGGACCTCTCCGCCGGCACCTCGGCGCTGCCGCTGCTGCGGGACGCCGATCTGACGATCGGCAACCTCGAGGTCCCGCTGACCGACACCGGGTACCCGGCCGAGAAGCCGGTCGCCTTCCGTGTGGGCAGCGACATGGCTCCCGAGCTGGCCCGGCTCGGCTTCGACGCCTGTTCGCTGGCCACCAACCACGCGCTCGACTACGGCATCGACGGTCTGCGCAGCACCAGGGCGGCCCTGGACGAGGTCGGTGTCGCCCACGCCGGGGCCGGGGAGAACCTCGACGAGGCGCTACGTGCCGTCCGGCCCTCCGGCCGGGGCCGCGCCGAGGTGGCCTTCCTGAGCCTGTGCTGTGCCCTGCCGCCGGGCTTCAACGCCACTTCGCACCGGCCCGGGATCGCGCCGGTGCGGGTCGAGCAGTCCTATGAGTTCGACGGCGTGCTGATCGAGGAGCAGCCCGGGACCGTGCCGTATGTCCGGACCAGGGCACGCGAGGCCGATGTGGTGCGTGCCGAGGAGGCGGTCCGGCGGGCCAAGGAGCTGGCCGCCACGGTGGTGGTGGCGGTGCACTGGGGCGTTCCCTGGTGCTATCTGCCCAGCAACCAGGGGCCGTTGGCCGAGTACCAGCAGCCGCTGGGGCGGCGTCTTGTCGACGCCGGAGCGGATCTGGTGATCGGACACCATCCGCACTGCCTCCACCCGGTCGAGCGGTACGGGGACGGCCTCATCCTCTACTCGACCGGGAACTTCCTGTTCCATCCCTGTGCGGAGGTGGCTCCCGCCGACCGGCGCCCGCCCTCCCGCTACAAGGAGCGGATGTTCGACCGGCCGTGGTTCGAGAGCGCGGTCTTCGAGGTGGCCCTGGGGGACGGCCCGCCCCGGCTGCGTCTGCATCCGGTCGAGCTCACCGCGGACGGCGAGCCGGTGATTCCCTCGGCCTCGACGGCGCGGCGGATCCTGCGGCAGGTCGAGGAGGTCTCCCAGGAGCTGGCCCCCGCGACGAGGGTGGACGGGGACGGCCGCGTCCGTTTCTGATGACCAGGGAGCCCGCCAGGAGACATCGCTGAACCCCGACAACCCCGATTGGGACACGATCAGGCTCGAGGACAGCGAACGGCTGTCGCAGTCCGCCGTCTACACGTGGGGCTCGATCCTCGACCCGAGGTTCTGACCGGCCACCGCGCGGTGGTGGCGGGGGCGGATCTGGAGCCCCCCCCCCCCCAGGGGGTGAGATTGTGTTGAGCGGCTCGGGGTGGTGGAATTAGCCGGGGCGGGGGGGGTCGGCCGAGAGCCCGGGGGTGTGCGGCCAGAGGT
>NZ_JBHYVB010000046.1:44979-62224 GCF_042750115.1 Streptomyces sp. NPDC059455 | reverse complement strand
CTCCGCCACGAGGGCGCTCCGGCGCCTTGCGATCGCACGCTCCCCCAGCTACCGCTGGGAGGTGCCCCCTGACGCCGCACGCTGATCCGACCGGGAATATGACACAGGCTCTGACGTCCTCGTGTCCCTCACCTGCGACCACATCAACACCTTCACCCCGACCTGTGGCCGACGTTCGCCGTCGGGACGGGCGCGAGTGCGTGCGGCCCCAACGACGACGTGCCAGGGGTGACACCCGGCCGGTGCGCCGTGGACCACCACACGGGGTTGACCATGCTGAACGGGCTCGTCCGGCAGGGCTTCGACCCCGTGGCGCTGCGGGACCACACCGTGGACCACTCGATAGTGGTGCCGCCGCACTTCCTCAGCCGACGGCGGAAGCTGCCCATCGTCCCGGTCTACCTGAACGGCATGGCGGCCCCGCGTGCGTTCTGCGGCCGGACTGGGCCGGTACGGTCGCCGGCCGGCTGTGCCGCGGAGGGCTGAACAGCCTGGTCGGCGCGGCCACCGCGAGCCGGATCGAGGAGGCTCGGACCGTCGCCGGGGAGGTCCTGACGTGGATCGCCGCCGCCGAGACGGCCGGCGGCCTGCCCAGCGTGCTTGATGGACCACCGGGACGGCGAGGGCCACGCATTCGCGGCCTGGGGACCTCACGCTGCCGGACGGAGCGGCGCATGACCGTGCACGCGATCGACCGCCGGTGCTACGACGTGACCCACGCACCGGCGACGGCGGAGGCCCTGCGCACGGATCCACGACCGAAACTCACCCGCCGCCCGCTGTCCGCGGAAGAGGCGGACGAACTACTGCGGGGCGACGTGGCCGCCCTGTACCGGGGCGGGGCGCATCCGGTGCTGCTCGTACGCCTGGCCCAAGCCCGACTCTTCGGCCTCGATCCGCAGCTGGAAGCGAGTGAATGGGAGTTCGAAACATGCTGCACGACGTCACCGACGCCACGCTCCGGTTTATTGGTTTGCTGGACGCTGACCAACGCGAACACGCGATTCGCTCGGTCACCGACGACGATCTCAGGCACCGCTGGGGGTATGCACCCGGCACACGACCTGGCCTGGTGCTCGGCGATCTCCGGCGAGACCAGCGCAAGGCGGTGCACGGCATGCTCACGGCAGTGCTCAGCCCGCACGCCTACGCGCAGGCCGCGGCGGTCATGGCGCTGGAAGACGTCCTCGACCACCGAGAGGGCGGGCACCGCGACCGTCACAGCGGCGACTACTGGACCATCCTCTTCGGCACCCCGGACGGCGACGAACCGTGGGGATGGCGAATCGAAGGCCACCACCTGTCGGTGAACGTCGTCGTCGCCGACGGCGGCGTCTCGGCGACACCGTTCTTCCTCGGCGCGAACCCGGCCCGCGTCACCTACCGCGGCCGCGTCGTCGGCCAACCGTTGCCGCTCGAAGAAGAACTCGCCCGCGAACTCCTCGACCGCATGGACCCGACCGCCCGCCGCCTCGCCGTCGTGTCGGACCTCACGCCACACGACATCCGCAGCAGCGACTCCCCGCGCATCAACCCATCAGAGCCGGTCGGCGTGACACCGGCGCAACTCGGCAAGCCCGCCGGCGAGCTACTGGTCGACATCGTCCGCCTCTACCTCGACCGGCTCAGGCACGAACTCGCTGACAAGGAGTTCGCGCAGATCGACCAGGAACGCCTGCACTTCTCGTGGGAGGGCTCGCTGCGTCGCGGCGAAGGCCACTACTACCGCGTCCAGGGCCCGGAACTGCTCATCGAGTACGACAACACATTCAACGAGGCCAACCACATCCACACCGTCTGGCGTCGCCATTCGGGTGACTTCGGCGACGACCTCCTTGCCGCCCACTGCGACGCGTCACGGCACACTGTCGCCCTTGGAGTGGCCCAGAACGGTTGACGACGCCGTCGCCGTGCCGGACCTGTTGGTTGCGGACGGTCAATGCCTCGCGCACCTACGCCGGTTCGGCCTGGCGTGCCATCGCGGCGTGCACACCGGCATCCCGAGCGTCGGCGTCGCCAAGGACGCCATGGGCACGTTCGAGCAACCCGGCGAGGAACGCGGGTCGACGAGCGACCTCGTCATGGACGACGAGGTCGTCGGCAGACAGCGTTTCCCTGCCCCCCACTGGCCACCTCACCACAGCACGGGAGGAAACCGATGGATGTCCGTCTGGACGGCCGCAGCGCCATCATCACAGGTGCCAGCAAGGGCCTTGGGCTCGCGATGGCCACGGAATTTGCCGCCTCCGGCGCCAATGTGGCGATCCTGGCCCGCAATCCCGATACGCTGGCCGAAGCCAAGGCTGTTGCATCGGCCGGTGCCCAGGGACGGGTCGAAACCTTCAGCTGCGACGTTTCCAAGGCCGCCGACATCCAGAATGCCTATGATGCGGTCGTCGGCGCGTTCGGGCAGGTCGACATCCTGATCAACAATGCCGGCCAGACCCGGTCCATGCCGTCGGACCAGATTACCGATGACATCTGGCAGGAAGACCTGGATCTGAAGTTTTTCGCGGCGATCCGCCTTACCCGGCTTGTCTGGCCGGGCATGAAGCAACGCCAATGGGGCCGGATCATCAACGTGCTCAACACCGGGGCCAAGACACCGCAGGCCAATGGTGCCCCCACGGTGGTGTCGCGCGCGGCCGGCATGGCGCTGATGAAGGTCCTCGCCAGTGAGGGCGCCCCGCATGGCATCCTGGTCAACGGCATGCTTGTCGGCCAGATCGTGTCGGATCAGATCGCGCGTCGTTACAGGGCCGAGGGCACGAACGTTTCATTCGAGGACTATGTTGCCAAGGTCGGCGCCAATATCCCGGTCGGCCGCATGGGCAAGGCCGAGGAGTTCGCCGCCATGGCCTGCTTTCTGTGCTCGGATCATGCGGGCTTCACCACCGGGACGGCGATCAATATGGATGGCGGCGCCTCGCCCGTGGTCTGATGCCGCCGGGTCGCGGTCCGGGCCAACACCGTTGCGTTAGCGCCGTGAGCGGGTATTGAGGCGGTGGGCGAAGAATTCGACGGTGGTGTGGTTCGACGGTGGTGTGGACGGTGTGGTTCTGGGCCTTCTGGGGGTGCTGAACTGGGCCTGCTGCGCCCCCATCCGAAGGACCCCGCGCTCGTGCCGACGGTCGACCCGGACCTGGCCGCCGCAGCGCTCTCCGCCCCGCCGCGCGGTGTCACGTCGTCCCGGTACCGGGAAGACGTGACTGGCCTCGTGCGGTACTTCCGGCGCCCGCCCGCCGCCGGGCCGGCTGCTCAGCACGCTGGGTCATCGAACGTGACGCAGGCGATCTACCGAACTCCCGATCCGAACTCCAGACAGGACCTAGGCGGTGCGGGGAGCCCGGCTGCGCTTTCCGCACGTCCGATGTCAGGACTCCACCGGCGACCGGTGCGAGCTCAGTCGCGAGGCGACGGCGCTCGAGATGGCCCGCTTGGCCCGGCCGACGTCGTCGGACCGCACGATGTCGTGCACCTTCACCAGGTCGCCACCGGGCTCCAGACCGAGCCTGTCCGAGAACGTCCGACGGGCGTTGCCGAACACCCGTATCGCCTGGGCACGATGACGAGCCAGGAGAAACGCCAGCATCAGCTGCTGGTGCAGGATCTCGTTGAGCGGATTCCGCGGCACTTGCTGAGTGAGGAAGCCGATTGCCTCGTGGTATAGGCCGGCGCTGAGCTGTGCCCATGCGGTGAGTTCCACGCAATCGGTGCGCGACTGGCGCAGCCATGAATCGAACGAGCTGAGGATCGGTCCCGAATACACGCCTTCCACCAGGCTGCCCCGGTGCAGGGCGAGCGCGTTGCGCCACGCCCGCGCCGCCCCCTCGTGATCACCGTTAGCCATGCTGAGATGGCCGTCGGCCCAATACCGGCCGAACAGCTGCACGTCCAGCTGCTGACCGCGGACAAGCATGGTGTAGCCGGGGAACTGGCTGTCGACGACCCCATTCCCGATCTGGTCCCTCAGCTTGGAGATGTAGACATAGATGGCATCCCGGGCCCGCCGTGGCGGCTGGTGCCACACCTCGCCGATCAACTCCTCGACGCTGACCACGCGGCCGCTCCGGACCAGCAGGGTGGTCAGGATCACTGACAGATTTCGCGACCGGATCGCGTGGGGGCGACCGTCGACCACGAGGCGGGGTGGACCGAGGATCTCGAAGCGTAAGTCGTGGGTCATGGTTCACGCTCCTCCGGGATCGACGCAGGACCGGGGTGCGTTCCGGCATGAAGTCTCCTCGGGTCCTCGCCGTGTCGTTGCGGTGGCGCAGGATCCCGTCGACTCCCCGCAAGGCGGTACCGGGCGGCCGACGGACGGATCGTGCTGGCCGTGGACGTGAGCAATTGGCTCCGCCCTGACGCGCCGACCAGCGAGGACCGGTTGTTCTGCCACGTCTACGGGCGCGGTGACCGCAAGACGGATCAGCGCGTGCCGGGCCGGCCGTACTCCTTCGTCGCTCGCCACCAGGCCACGCAGCCGAAGTCGACGACGCGGTCACCCCGCTTGATCACCCCGTCGACGATCCCCGGCGAGGCGGTGAACCAGGACAAGTGGGCCAACGGTTCGTCCGAGTAGGTGGTGGAGAACTTGTCGACCCAACGGTCGGTGAACGCCCTCATTCGCCATTCCCCTCACGCCATCACTTCCGCAGCACACTGCGTCGCGCTGAATTACTGAAGTCTCCACGACGCGTCTTACGGCCGTCTTGTCCGTCGGCTTGTCCAACTCCTTGTTCACCACCTTGTCCAACTCCTTGCAGGGGTCCCGCAGTCAGCTTCCCGGCGTTTACGTGAGCGGCCGGTAGAACAGCAGCGGCCGCGGGAATCAAGCCGGCCGCAAGAACCTCGTAAGGAGTTGGACAAGCCCGCGGACAAGACAACCGTAAGGAGCATGGTGGAGACTTCCGGGACTGGCACCACGCACGGATCGACCAGGCCGTCGACCATGGCGACGGAATCTGTTTCCCTGGCCCTGAATCCCATCGCCGCTTATTCCTTTGAGATGTGGGGGATCCTCGGCCGCTTTGCGACGTCATCGAGACACATCTCACCGTGGAAACGCCCGGACACCGTCCCGCCCTCGGCAAGGAGTTCGCGCCTTGAAGCTGCCTCCGTCCGAACCACCCGCGACCTCGTCCACCCTCCTTCTGGTCGGATCCGGTTCCCGCCTCCGTCAGGGACACCTACTGTCCCATCTGGCCGCCGCCGCTGACGTGGTCCTCCTCGACACCGTGGCACCGACCTGGCAGAAGACCTGGCTCAAGGGCACGGAGGTGTACGACCCTTGGGACACGCCGTTCCCCGTGGAGCAGGCCCGCCGGCTGTGCCGGGACCACGACGTGCGGGCCGTCGTCGCCTACAACGAGTCGGAAATCCTCCTGGCGGCCGAACTCGCCGCGACGCTCGGGCTGCCCGGCCTGCCCGTCGAGGCGGCGCGGATCAGCAGGGACAAGCACCGGCAGCGCGAGCTGCTCAACCGCGCGGGTCTCTCGCCCACCGCGTCCGTCCTCGTACACGACGTCCACGAGGGGCTGCGGGCCGCCGCCGACATCGGCTACCCCGTCGTGGTCAAGCCGCGCGGCCTGTCCGGAAGCCTCGGTGTCGGCCGCGTCGCCGACCCGGCGGACTTCACCCGGTTCTTCGAACTGGCCGCGGGAGTCGACAAGATGGGCCTGGCCAGCGACGGCGTCCTCGTCGAGGAGTACCTGACGGGGACCGAGTTCCTGGTCGACGTCTGGAGCAGCGGGGGAACGGCCGAGGTCGTCTACTGCGGCCGGAAGTACATGGCGCACGACCCGTACCCCATCGACACCGGGCACATCATGGGTGAGGGCGCGCTCCCGGCAGCGGAGTACGCCGCCGGCCTCACCCTGGCCCGGGACGCCGTCCTGGCCGCCGGCATCGACCGCACGATCGCCAACCTGGACGTCATGCTGACGCCCCACGGCCCCCGCGTCATGGAGATCAACGGGCGTCCCGCCGGGGACCTGGCCTCGGTGATCGCTCACCTCGGCACCGGTCTGAGCGTCGGCGGCCTGCTGGCGGACGCGGCTCTCGGGCGCCCGCTGCGTGCCGAGCCCGCTCCGGACCGCGCCGCCGGCATCAAGTTCCTCTACCCCGCCCGCCGGCAGCGCTTCGAAGGGCTGGCCGAGGCACCGGAGTTGAGGGCACAGCCGTGGCTCCATGAGGTCGGTGAGCTGCCCGAACGCGGCGCCGTGGTGGAGCCTCCGCCCGAGGACTGTTTCGGCCGGGCCGGGTGGGTGATCGCGGAGGGCACCCACGCCGATCAGGTCCACGAACGGCTCACCGAGGCCGAACGCGCCCTGACCGTCCAGGGGCCCTATGTGTGACCTACGAAGGGAGTGCGCGATGAAGGAAATTCAGGCTGCCATCAGGTCGATCATCGTGAATGACTTGTTCTGCGAGATCCCCGAATCCGAGATAGGAGTCGACGACGGCCTGCGGGACGTACTGGCACTCGACTCACTCGGCTTCCTCGAGTTGCGTGTCATCTGCGAGCAGCAGTTCGACATCGAGATCTCCGAGGACGACTTCTCTCCCGAGAACTTCACCAGCATCCGATCCATCTCCGACCTGGTTCTCCGCCTGCGTGAGACCCAGCTCGAAACGACCTGAGCCTATGGCGTCCGCAGAAGACCTCCCGCGAAGCGAGCTGCCTGATATGACTCACGGACATGACAGCGAAACGATCGAGTCCTGGTTCGACCGCACGATGCACATGGATCAGTACGGAACGCGGCTTCCGTTCGGCAGCCTCGGCGCCAAGGGGCTGACTCACCGCTTCGTGGAGCTGAGCGGTGCCGACCGGGGGCGGGAGCTGAACGTCCTCGATGCGAGCGGTGGTTATGCCAGCGCGTGTCTGGGGGCCGGCTCACCGGTGGTCGGCGCGGCTCTCTCCCGCGCCGTGGAGGAGGCGGGCTATGTCACCGACGAGATCCACTCGTGGGAACGCTCGAAACTGCTCGAACTCCTCTTCCGCGGGGACGGGTTGTGGGCCGAGCAGTTTCCGGCCGACGAGTACCACGTCGCTGGTCGCAATTCCGGGTCGGAGGGGATGGAGATGGCGCTGCGGCTGGCGCTGGAATCCCGCTTCGACCGCCGTCGCCTACGGCCCGCGGAAGGGCGGGGAAATCGGGACATCGTTCTCGCCTTCGAGGGGGCGTGGCACGGCTGGACCGGTGGGTTGCTCCCGCTGCTGAACAAGAAGCACTACCGGATCGGACTGCCCTCCCTGGCACCGGAGCCGTACGGCTTCACCGTCCGGCACATCCCGTTCGGGCAGTTCGACGCGGCCCGCGAATTCTTCGCCCGCCACGGTGACCGCGTACTCGCGGTGGTGATCGAGCCCGTTCAGGGCGACGCCGGAATCATCGTGCCGCCCGCCGGCTATCTGCGCGAAGTCGCCCGCTTGTGCACGGACAGCGGGGCCCTCCTCGTGGCGGACGAGGTCCTCACCTTTGCCAAGACGGGCCAGTTCTTCGGCATGGCCGACGAGAACGGGCCGATTCCGACCGATGTCTCCGTGGTGGGCAAGAGCCTCGGCATGGGCGCGCTGTCCACGTCGATGGTCATCGCCCGCCGAAACCTGACCGTACGGGCCACCGGCGCCATTTCCACCTCCGACCTTCGCCCCCTCACCTGCGCGGTGATCCGGGCGGGCCTCGAACACATCCAGGCCGAGGGAATGCTGGAGAAGTCACGGGATCTGGGTGAGCACGTGGCCAAGCGGCTGGACGAGGAACTCGTCACCGTCTTCCCGGAGCTCTACACGGAGAGCCGAGGATCCGGCGTCATGCACGGCGTCGAGCTGACGCAACGCGCGGCCGACCGGTTGGGCGAATTCCGCGAGACGATGATCCGCAGCGGTGTGTTCGTCGAATTCATGGGCGGCGCGGGTCGGCGTTCGGGCGGCCTCCGCTACGTCTTCCCGACCATGCGGGTCGCCCCTCCCATCATCTCCACCCTCGCGGACGCGGACGCGATCGTGGAGCGTCTGTCGGCCGGTTCCCGCTCCTTTCTCGAGGCATCCGCGTGACCGCCGTAGCACCCGTACCGCGGGAATGGGCGGAGGTCCGTCGACGCGTGGAGCACGTCGACACCGACGCGTCCGGTGTCGTGCACTTCTCCCGATACTCCTCCTGGCTCGAAACCGCCGTGCTGGAGAATCTGGATCGCCTCGGCGCCGGGCTCGACGCCCTGGCTCGCGCGAACCTCGAACTGGCCGTCGTGGAACTGCGCATGCTCTATCACGCACCGGCCCGCTTCCTGGACCACCTCTGCGTCAGAGCCCGTGTCGAACGAGTCGGGCCCGCGCGCGTCCAGGTCTCCGGGGAGATCTCGCGGGAGAACCCCGGCGATGTGCCGCGGTGCGCGTCCGGGAGCCTGCTGCTCGGCGCGGTGGACCTCTCGACCGGCGCACCCTCCCTGCTCCCCGAAAACGTCAGAACCACACTGAAGGAGTGCACTGTCCGTGCAGAGGGTTGATTCCGCTCAGACGACAGAGCCGACGGCGAAGCGGACCATGGGCTTCACGGAACTCAAGAGCTGGCTTCGCCACCGCCACCCGATGGTGTATCTGGACCGGATCCTCGACTACGAGGCCGGGGTCCAGCTCCGGAGCAGCCTGTCGGTCTCCGGGACCATGGACGTGATCGCGGGACACTTCCCGGACCGGGCCGTCTTCCCCGCCAGCCATCTGACCCAGGCGTTCGCCCAGTCGGGCATCATCCTCTACCAGCTCAGCACCTCCCGCCTCACCGACGACGAGATCACTCTCATCGGCTCGGTGAAGGCGCGCTTCACCCGCGTCGTGGTCCCGGGCGACCGCGTGATCTTCGATGTGCGGAGTGACCGCATCAGGGGCAACACCTTCAGCTTCTCCTGCAGCGCGACCGTGGACGACCATCGCGTCGCGGCGTTCAAGGGCACGCTGGTGCGGTCCAAGATCGCGGACCTGGGTGAGCAGTTGTGGTGACGTCCAGCTCACGTCCGGCACCAGCGTCAACTCCCGCGTCGGCACGGGAGAACGCGGACGTGTGGGTCACGGGCATGGGGTGGGTGACCGCGCTCGGATGCGGGCTGGAGGAGGTCTGGAGCGCTCTGCTGCACGGCCGTACCGGTGTCGTCGCGGTCCCCTCCGAGCACCGGTTGCGCAACGGCGACGCCGCGGTCGTCCGCGACCCTCCGCTGTCCATGACCCCGGTCGAGCGCCAGCACCTCCTCACCCGCGACACCCTGGCCGCCGCGGTGCGCGACGCCGGACTCGAACTCACCGACGCGCGCCTGCGGCCCGTGCTGGGCACCAGCTACGGACCGCACCTGGACACGGTCGGCGTACCGGCCCTCGACCGCTGGGCCGTCGATGCCGTACGGGCACTCGGCATCGCGAAGGCCCCGCTCTCGGTGACGACCGCCTGCTCGTCCGGCTCCGACAGCCTCCTGGTCGGCGCGGAGCTCATCCGCAGCGGTGCGGAGGACCTCTGTGTCTGCGGCGGAGCGGACGTCCTCACCCCGGCCAAGAGACTCGGGCACTCGGCGCTCGGCACCATGTCGCCCACCTCGCTCCGCGCCTTCGACGCCGAGAACGACGGCACGATCCTGGGGGAAGGCGCGGCGTTCCTCGTCCTGGAATCCGGCCGGTCGGCCCGTACGCGCGGGGCTCGGGCGCACGGTTTCCTCGTCGGCACCGGCTCGGCCAATGACGCGGTGAGCCCCGCGGCCCCCGACGCGACCGGTGACAGCGTCGTACGGGCTGTCAGCAAGGCACTGCGCGGCGCGGCCCGTGGTGCGGCGGACGTGAACGTGGTCAACGCCCACGGCTCCGGCACTCCCACGAACGACGCGGTCGAATCCGTCAGTTACACAAGGCTGTTCGGCACCGGCGGCCAGGCGCCGGGCGCCCCTACGGTGTTCGCCACCAAGGGGGCGTTCGGCCACACCCTCGGGGCGACCGGTGCGATCGAGGCCATCACCGTACTGCTGGCTCTGCGTGACCGCACGGTGCCACCGGTCCACGGCCTCACCACGCTCCGTCCGGACTTCCCGCTGCCGGTGCCGAAAAGCCGGCCCGCCCCGTTCACCGGCCGACTCGGGCTGAGCGTGACCCTCGGCTTCGGCGGCTTCAACACCTGCCTTGCCTTTGAGGGAACACCATGAACGCCTTCCCGGCCTTCGGGCCGTACACCATCTGTCCGCCGGACACAGCGGACGTCGCCGTCGTGGGCCACGGGGACGCCTCCCGGGAGCAGTTGACGGCTGTCCGCAGCCGTATCCCGTCCCTGTACGCCGACCCGCTGGCCTGGCTGGTCGCGGACGCGGTCGAGAACGCGCTGTCGGAGTGCTCCGCCGATGTCCTGGCCTGCCGCGAAGACGTCGCCGTGATCCTGGTGAGCGCGCACTGCACGCTGCACACCATGGACGCGGTGGCGCGTTCGCTTCCCGCCCCACGCGTGTCCCCGCTGCGCTTCGCGGGCGCGAGCCCGGGCAGCGCGGGGAGTCTGCTCTGCCTGCTGCACGGCTTCAAGGGATCGTCCCTGACGTTCTCGATGACACCCGAGGACGGTCTGCCCGCCGCGCGTACGGTCGCCCGTTCCTGGCTGCGCTCCGGTGCCGCCCCCTACGTGGTGCTCTGTGCCCACCAGAGGCACGAGGGACAAGGACACTCGGTGCGCTGCGCCGTGCTGGCCCCCGCGGTCGGCGTCGCGCACGCCGGGGATGTGGGCCGTGCCGCGGCAGGCCGGGGGTGAGCGCCATGCCGGCGGACTCCCTTCCGGACGCGGACGTGATCGAGACGTTCCTCGGCAGCACGGTGGACGTGCGCGGGCATGGCCCGCCCCGACCTCTGGCGGCCGCGCTCGACGACCTCGCCGGGACGGTCGTGGGCGCGGGGGATCCCGTCCTGATCGCCATGCCCAACGGTACGTCCCTCCTGACGGCCTTCTTCGCGGTGCTTCTCCACGGTGGCGTGCCCGTTCCCCTGGCACCGGCGTCGAGTTCCGCCCGTATCACCGAAGTGGCCCGCCGGCTCGGCGCACGTGCCCTGATCGCGCCGCGAGTTGACGCACGGCGCTACGGCGCGGCGCCCCCGCGCCCGTTCGGGGACGCCGAACTGCTGCTCCTGCCGTGGAGCGAACGGCGGCACCACTCCCGTGGTGAGGTCATCCTGATGACCTCGGGCACCTCCGGTATCGCCAGTGGGTGCCTGCACGCCTTCGACTCGCTGCTGGAGAACGCGGCACGGCACGCGAACGCCGTCGGCCAGCGGGAGGGCGACACGGTGCTGCTCAACCTTCCGCTGCACTACTCGTACGCTCTCGTGGCGCAGGCCCTCGCCGCGCTGGTCCGCGGCTCACGCCTCGTCATCACGGGTCCGCCGTTCACTCCGCGGACCTACGTCGAGGCGCTGCGCACCCACCAGGTCGCCCTCTCGTCCCTGACCCCGACCGCGGTCGCACGGTTCATCGAGCAGGACCTCGCCCTGCCGGGCACACTGCGCACCCTGACCGTGGGCGGAGACCAACTGCCACCGGCTCACGTGCAGAGGCTGCTGGCCTCCAGACCTGGACTCGAGCTCTACCTCACGTACGGCCTCACCGAGGCCGGCCCGCGGGTCACCACTCTGGCGGCGCACCGCGAGCCGCCCCGCCGGTACGCGTCCAGCGGCCTTCCGCTGCACGGAGTCCGTACGCGGCTGCGGCCGTCCGGTCTCGCCGACGGCTCCCAGGAACTCCTGGTGGAATCCAGCACGGTGCTCCGCCGCAGGGTGCCGGACGACCAGAGCAGTCCGCTGGTCGCACCGGGGACCATCGCCACCGGCGACCTCTTCACCATCGACGAGGACGGATACCACTACATCCAGGGCAGGCTCTCCGACTCCGTCATCGTCAACGGCGAGAAGGTCTGGCTTCCTTCGGTCCGCGCTGCCGCCGAGGCCATCCCGGGCGTGCGCCGGTCCACGAGCCGGGTGCACGCGGAGGACGGCGAGCACCGCTACGAGCTCGACGTGTACGTGGACCACCCGAGTCCGGCGCTGGCCGCGGACATCAAGCGGACCCTCTACCGCCTTCTGCTCCGCAATGAGCGACCGCACCGCATCACCGTACGGCCGGCGCGGACCATCGACTGGTACAAGTGACAGCGCCTACGGGCCGGTTCGGGGCCGGGTCATGGTCCCGTACGGGACCGTGGTGCGGCGGCCGGCAACAGCCGTCATGTCGGACAGCCGGCCGAGGAACAGGCACCCGATGCGAGTGGTCCACCACGCCAACAGAGGGCGCATGGCAGCCTGTTGACGGACCGTCTGCGCCTGCCCCGCCAGCTCGGCGACCACCTGGTCCAGCCGCTCGTCGACGGTGGTCCCGGCCGCGGCGGGTCGGCACGGCCCGGGGTCAGACCGGCCCTGCCACACGGCCGGAAGTCGTTCCGACAGCAGATGCGCCAACTCTGCCTCGGCATCGTCGAGTCGACGGCGCAGCAGGCCCGTTACACGGGTGTGCAATCTACCCCTGGGGACGGCCAGGCATTCCCCACGAGGCCTACGTTTACGACGAGTTGACGGATCGACACCTCCGTCTCCGCTCCACGGGGACCTCCGCGGACCACGCCCCGCTGAACGCCCGCTTCGGCGCACACGACGGGCTCTGGGTCACCGCGACGCCCACGCCTTGTCGGCGGGCTGGACGGTGTCCTCGCGCGGGGTGGTCCTCCGGGTGCGGAATGACCACAGGACGTACAGGGCCAGGCAGTAGCCGAGGAGTTGGACGGAGAGATAGCTCCCGGTCCCGCCGCTCTCCACGACGGGAAGCAGCACCAAGGGCGCGACGAACATGCCGAGGCCGTGCGCGAGCGACGTGGCGGCGGCATAGCCCTCCACCGCGCCCGGCGGAGCGGTCCGGGTGACGAGCGGTTGGACGCTGGGGGCGATGAGGCACTGCCCGACGGCGAACACGAGGCCGAACAGGACTCCCAGCAGCAGTCGTCCACGCGGCGCGGGGATCAGCAGGGCGCCCGCCAGGAAGGCCAGCGCCGCCATCCAGGCCACGATCGCCACCCGCAGGGCACTCGTGTAGCCGACGCGTTCGACGACGCGCAGGGCGAGCCCCTGAAAGGCGATGATTCCGGCGGTGTTGCACGCGATGACGACGCTGATCGCCACCACCGAGATGTGCGAGTCGCGCAGTACGGCGGGCACCACGGACTCGAACTGGCCGAGTCCGAAGATCACGAGGGCCGACTGGAGCACCAGCAGACGCAGGAACACGGGATCGCGCAGGGCGGCGGAGCGCCTGCCCGGCGCGGCGGCGGCCTCGGTGTCGGTGTCGGTGGCGGTGGACACCGTGCCCCGTGGCTCCGCGCGTGTCCGCCCGAGGCGGACCAGCATCACCCCGTACACCAGGTAGCTGGCGGCGTTGGCCGCCAGGCACACGGTGTAGCCGTCGTCACCGAGCCGCTGGACGGCCTGGCCGCCCAGCAGCGAACCGACCGTCATCATCAGCGCGGACGCGCGGTGTTGGCCGGACAGCACACGGCTGAACGCCGCGTCGCCGAACGCCCTGGTCAGTAACGGGGTCTGGACCGCATAGTAAACGCCCGTGCCCGCACCGGACAGGCAGGCGGCGGGCACGGTGGCCACCATCGAGTCCGCCGTCGTGAGCCAGGTCGCGCCCGCGGCCTGGAGGACGGTGGCGGCGACCGCGGTCGGGCCGGGTCCCCGGACGCGGCCGATCCAGGCGGCGAACGGATTGACCACGAGCCCGGAGAGCGCGAACAGCGCGAAGTAGAGGGAGACGCCCGAGGTGGACACACCGAGTGTCTCCCGTAGGTAGGCCACCATGAGGGGCAGTACCAGACCGCTGCCGAACGCGGTGGCGCTCCAGCCGGTCAGGAACCCCCCGTAGCCGGACAACGACACGCGCGTGGATGTGGGCCCATGGGCAGAGGGCATGCGGAAATATCCAAACCGAGGCAGAACAGGACAAGTGTGACCATATCCTGCCGGTCTGACGTACTGTCAGGCCACCCTCTCGCTGAGCGTCAAAATGGCAGCCAAGGACGTGGGGCGAGCGGATAAGCACCTGGCCGGAAGGGTAACAAACGGCCGTAACGACGAAGCACCGCGGGAGAGTTATGAGTGAGCAGCGACGTGCGCGTTCCGCCCAGGGCTTGAGGATGCGGGTCTTCGGGACGATGGTCGCCTTACACGGGACGCGGGAGCTGTCGTTAGGTGCCCCGCGCCATCGGGCGCTGCTGGGACTCCTGATGGTGCGGCTGAACCAGGTCGTCCCCGTCTCCCAGCTCATCGAGGAGTTGTGGGGCGACCGTCCGCCCCGGCGCCCAACGGCCGCCCTGCACACGTACATCTGCCATTTGCGCCGTGCGCTCAGCTTCGGCGCGAGGCCGGGAGGCCCGTCGATGCTGGTACGCCACCAGGCGCCCGGCTACGTCCTCGCCCTCGACCCGGACCAGGTCGACGCCCACCGTTTCGAGCGGTTGGTGAACCAGGCACGGCGCGACATGGCGGCCCAGGACCACCGGGTGGCGCAGGACCGGCTCAGCGCCGCCCTGGCGTTGTGGCGGGGCGCCCCCTACCTGGAGCTCGTCGACTACGCGCCGATGGCCGAGGAGAGCGCCCGGCTGGAGCAGGCGCGGTTGACGGCCGTGGAGTTGCACGCCGAGACGTCCCTCGCGCTCGGGGAGGACGAGGCCGTCGTGGCGCGGCTCCATCCGGAGGCCCAGCGGCAGCCGATGCGCGAATGCCTGATCGCGTATCTGATGACCGGTCTGTACCGGCTGGGCCGGCAGGCCGACGCGCTGCGGCTGTTCGAGCGGACGCGTGCGCACCTGGCGGAGGAGCTGGGTGTGGACGCCGGCGCCGAACTCCAGCGGATCCACGCCGCCATACTGAGGCAGGAGCTGCCGATCGGTGACCGTGCCGCCACGCGTGTGGACGTGACCGCGGGCGAGGACCGGGCTGACGTGGCGGCCTTACCGCAGGCCGAACACCCCACGGGTGGCGGCCACAAGGACATGGTGACGTGCGGCGCGCGGACGGCCCGGTCGGCCCTCTCCCGTGAGCGGGCGGAGCCGGGTGCAGGGGCTGCGGTTCCGCACGCTGCCGGCGTCCCGCACGGTGCCGCCGTTCCGCACAGTGCCGGGGTTCCCGACAGTGCTGGGGTTCCCCACGCCCTGACATCGTTGCCATTCGTCGGTCGCACCTATGAGCTGGCCGTACTCGGCGCCTGGGCGGACGCCGCCCTCTCCAGCGAGGGCGGTCTGGCCGCGGTGACGGGTCAATCCGGGATCGGCAAGACCGAGTTGACGGTGGAAGTCACGCGTGGGGCGCGGGAGGCCGGGCACGAAGTGATCGGCGTCTCCTGCCGCGGGAAGGACGGTCCGGCGTACGGGGTGTGGGCCCGGATACTGCGACAGCTCTCCCACACACGCCCCGAGGCCTTCCGTACGGTCAGCGCACGGTACAGCCGTCTGCTCGGCGGCCTCCTGTCGGACGTGCCGTCAGACGCGGCGGAGGAGGACGTGCAACCGCCGCTGCGGGCGCCCTTCCTCGTCGAGGACGCCGTGTGCGTCATCCTCGTAGCGCTGGCCCGGCAGAAGCCGTTCCTGCTGGTGCTGGACGATCTGCAGTCGGCCGACTACTCCTCCCTGAACCTGCTGCACCTGCTCACGTGCCGATTGCCCGAGGTGCCGCTGGGCGTCCTGGTGACCAGCGCCGACCCAGGCCCGGAGTCCGAGAGCACACCGCAGACGCCGCTGAACCATCTGCTGTGCAGCGCCCGGACGTTGACCCTGCGGCTGGGCGGCCTCTCCGAGCAGGCGGTCGCCTCCCTCGTGGCCACTCACGTCGACGCCGACGTCGATGCCGAGGCGACGCTGGCGCTGCACAAGCGCAGCGGGGGCAGCCCGTGCGCTCTGCGCCGACTGTTGTCGCTGGCATGAGGATGTCCGCACCCAGGGCGTGTCCGCTCTACCCGCTCGCGAAGCCCGCGGAACGGGCCGACGTGGCGGCGTTGTAGATCTCCTCCAGCACGCGTGACATCACCACGGCCGTGTCGGGAGCGAACCTGTGCCGTTCAGGAATGCGTCGCTGCAGGTCGTAGGCGGTCTGGCGGGATCAGCAGGCGCGCTGGGACCTGTGGGTGCCGGAACCTGTGTCACCCGGGGTGACCGGCGGGCTCGGATCTGCCAGAGCACAGGAAGCCGGCGAGTGCTGTGCGGCATCATGCTGGGTCGTGGCGATATGTCTGATCTATCGGCTCGCGTGTCAGCTCTTCCGATGGCTTGCGCTGCTGGCCCGGTCGAGTGCGGTGAAAGACGTCGAGATCTTGATGCTCCGGCACCAGCTCGGTGTCGCGCGACGCACCCAGCCACGACCTCAGTTTTCCTGGAGCGATCGGGCTGTCATGGCAGCGCTGCTCCGGATGGTGAACAAGCAGCAGCGCCCACGGCTGGCGTTGCTGGTCACTCCACGGTCGGTCCTGCGCTGGCACGCACGCCTGGTCGCCCGGAAGTGGACCTGTCCATACCGCCGTCCGGGCCGACCACCGAAGCCGGAAGCACTGCGGCAGCTGGTCCTGCGCCTCGCGCGGGAGAACCCGGGGTGGGGATATCGACGGATCCACGGCGGGACTGCTCGGCCTGGGACGCAAACTCGGCACCTCGACCGCCTGGGAGATCCTACGGAAGACCGGGATCGACCCCGCACCCCAGCGCACCAACCAGTCCTGGCCCGTCTTCCTCAAAGCCCAGGCCTCCGCCATCGTGGCCACCGACCTCTTCCACATCGACACGGTCTTCCTGCGGCGCTGGTTCGTGCTGTTCTTCATCGACCACGGCACCCGCCGCGTGCACATCGCCGACGTCACCCGGCACCCGACCGGCCCCTGGATCACCCAGCAAGCGCGGAACTACCTCATGGAGGGGAGGCACACGCCTCAGAGTACTCAGCGCTTCGTCGCGCGAGCGGTCTACCACCACCTCACCAGCGCCTTCAGCGGCGCACCATCGACATCTCCAACCGCTTGACGGTCTATCAGCGAGAAACGTTCACCCGGCCGAGTCGAGACTCGACCTGTCGGCGCACTCGGTTCAGCGGCGTGTGCGACATTCCGGTAGCCGGTGTGTGGGCGGGCGCCGGGCCCGGGCCCACCCGCCGGGGCGGGGGGGGCGGGCATGTGGCACCGCGCGCCGGGCGCGGCCCCCCCAC
>NZ_JBHYVB010000046.1:44080-44971 GCF_042750115.1 Streptomyces sp. NPDC059455 | reverse complement strand
CGGACCGGGACAGACCGGCTATGCCGTGTGCCGAGTCAGTCGTCCAGCGCTGCCAGGGCGTCGACCTCCACCAGTACTCCTGGCGGAAGCTGCATGTAGACGGTGGTGCGGGCCGGGAACGGCTTACCAACGGCGGCGGTGTACGCCTCGTTCATCTCGGCTAGGTGGGCGGGATCCGTGAGGTAGACACGGAGCATCACGACGTCCTCCAGGTCCGCGTCGGCCGCCTTGAGTACGGCGGAGACGTTACGCAGGGCCTGCGTGGTTTGCTCGGCGACCGTGGTGCCGACGATCTCGCCCGTGTCCGGGGCGAGTGGGAGCTGCCCGGAGACCTGCAGGATGGGGCCCTTGCGGGCGCCCTGGGACAGCGGGGCCACCAGTGCGGGCGCGTTGTCGGTGGTGATGACGGTTCTGGTCATGGTGTGTCCTTGAAGAGGGTGCGGAGTGATGTGTACGGCAGGTCAGTTCCAGGCCTGGCGTTCCTGGCCACGGGGGTCGTCGACCTGGGTCCACTGTGCGTCGATGTGCATCGTGGCCCGGCGCTCGCTGTCGTACGGGTCCCAGCCGGGGTTACCGGTCCTGGCGAACCGGACCCACGTCTCGTGCACTCGGGCGGCGAGATTCGCGGGGGGCTTGTCGGGGCCGAGCAGGCCGTTGGGTCCGTGCAGTTGGGGGAGATGCGTGACGTCGAAGACGAAGGGGAGCTCCATCGCGTGGGTGGCGCCGAGTTCTCCGTTCAGGGCATGGGAGCGCCACGCGAACTCGTAGCCGAAGGTCTCGGACTGGGGGTGGGCGGCGTGGGCGGGGGGCAGGGGCCCGCTGCCCGCGCCGCCCGCCGCGGCGCCCCGGTTGGCGGCCCCCAGCGCACCGAAGGCCGCCGGGGGGCGTGCC